>JAICEG010000335.1 GCA_025924295.1 Vicinamibacteria bacterium | reverse complement strand
GTCAGGATCTGGGCGGCGCGCTCCTGCGCCGTGGAGACCTCGATCGATTCGATCGACAACGGCCTGACCGCGGCGGGACTCACACCGCGCATGATCAGGCGCAGGCTGCTGATCTCCGCGGCGTATTGCTGCAACAACGCCTGGACGCGCTGGACCGCTCCGCGCACATCGTTGCGTGAGCTGTCGGCCACCACCTGCAGCGGGGCCGGCCGCGATGCCCTGAAGCGCTCGGCGAAGTCTTCGGGCACGATCACGACGACGGCTTCGCGCTGCGCACGCACCGCTTCTTCCGCGTTCTCTGGACCCTCGATGACCCTCACGCCCGCCTGCTGGTTCAGCCAGTTGACCAGCGCCGGCGCGCGACTCATGCCGACCACCGGGATGCGCACGCTCTCGGCCTCGCGCTGGCGATCGGCCAGCTTGTTCATCATGAACCCGATGAGCACCGGCCCAATGACGATGCTGAAGATGATCGACCAGAGCGCGCGGCGATCGCGCAGCGAGTCCTTCAATTCCTTTCGGCAGACGATGATGGCCTGACGCACGGTGCGTAGGATGGTCATGCGCGCTCCCCGCGCTCGAGGCCGGCCAGCGCAACGAAGGCATCCTCGAGGTTGTCGTAGCCGGTCAGACGCCGCAATTCGTCGGGCGTGCCCTGTGCCACCACGCGCCCCGATGCGATGACGACAATCGAGTCGCAGAGCGCGGACACTTCCTGCATCACGTGGCTCGAGAAGAGCACACAGCGTCCCGCATCGCGCAGGCGCCGCACGATGGCGCGAACGGCGCGCGTGCTCATGACATCGAGGCCGTTGGTCGGCTCGTCGAGCAGGACGTTCTGCGGGTCGTGCACGAGGGCGCGCGCGAGCGCGACCTTCGTCCGCTCTCCGTGAGAGAAGCCGCCGGTGCGGCGATCCGCAATCGAGCGCATGTCGAGCAGATCGATCAGTTCCTCGGTTCGCTGCTCGAGCCGCTGGCCTTCGATCCCCTGCAGCGCGCCGAAGTAGTCCAGGTGCTCGCGGGCGGTCAGGCGTGGATACAACCCGAAGCCATCCGGCAGCACACCGAGACGCGCCTGCGCCTCCTGCGGCGCGGTCACCGCATCCACGTCGTCAACGCGAACCTCGCCGCTGTCGGGCCGCATGACCGCATAGAGCATTCGGAGTGTCGTCGTCTTGCCCGCACCGTTGGGGCCGAGCAGCCCGGTGATGGCGCCGTCCTGCGCGGCGAAGCTCACGCCATCGACTGCCGTGACGTCTCCGAATTGCTTACGCGCGTCCGTGATTCTCAGCATGCGAAATCTGTAATGGGGTCGGGAGTCATTTGCCAGAGGGATCAGGTCCCGCCGGCGTGACGAAGAACGGAGGACGGCGAACGGCCGCGACGCAGCCCGTGTCGAGCGCCTCCGTCGAACCTTCGTCGATGAAGTCGCTCACGAGGCGATTGCCGCAGGGCGTGGCCACGACGCCGTGGCCGGTCGAGGGCACGACGATGTGCAGGCCGCGAGAGAGATGCTTGACGACCGAATCGCCCCAGCCAGGGGGCGTGACCGGATCGACCTCACCTGACAGCACCAGGACCGGGACATCGGAGACGACAGGGCGGTAGTAATCGGCGTCGACCTTTCCCTTCGGCCATATCGCACACGCCTCGAGCTGGCTGCCGATGAGATGACCACCAAACACCGACGTCGATGTTTCCTGATGGAGCTCACTCGCGGAGACCTGGGATGCATCCTCGGTGCAGAGCACGGACAGCTGCATCCCGATGCTCATGTTCTCGCCGGCATCTTCGGTCGCGAGGGCGAGCGCGAAGAGTCCCTGAAAGTCATTCTGCTCCGCGCGATCGACGAGTGCGGGAACGACCGACGCGGTCAGGGGCGAATAGAGCGCACCGAAGATGACACTGGACACGAGCCGCGCGTCGACAGTCACGTCTTCCGCGAGGCCGGTCCTCGGATGAACGATGCGGACACGGCGGGGGCCGTGGTCGAGGCTGGCGATCAGGCGGCGGATCCGTGTGCCCATTTCCGGGAACGCGCGGCGGCAGGCTGGCTCGGCATCGCAATCGACGAGCGCGTTGTCGAGGGCGAGCTGCGCGTCGCGGGCGGTGAAGAGCGGAAGCCGCATGTCGGTTGGCGCAACGCCGTCGAGGACGACCGACCTCACGTGCTGGCCGTGCTGGCGCAGGTAGACCAGTGCGGCCCTTGTCCCGTACGACCCGCCGTACAGGTTGATGCGGTCGTAGCCCAGGTACGCCCGGACATCGTCCAGGTCGTCCATGGCGATATCTGTTGTATAGAGGCGTACGTCGGCGTTATACCCTTCGAGACAACGGCGCAGCCTGGCGAGCGCCACGTCGCTTCCCTGGGTGAGCTCGCGCAACGAATTGGCGCTCGACCGGCAATTGAGCGGGTTGGATTTTCCTGTTCCGCGCTGGTCGACGAGCACGATGTCCCGCGTGCGCTGAACCGGACGGAACATCAGGCGTATCTGACTGGCGAGCCGCGCGGCGGACTGGCCGGGTCCCCCGGCAAGGAAGAAGAGGGGATCCGAGCTGGGTGTCGATGCCATTGATGGCAGCACGACTACCCAGAGATTGATTTGGCGTCCAATCCCGGTGTGGCGGTTCTCGGGAACCGCGATCGTCCCGCAGAGCGCATCGGTCGGGCCTTCGCCGCTTTGGCAGGGACGAAGGCGGTCGAGCGGTCGTCGGGCCTGCCCGGTGTTGCAGGCCGCGGAAATCGCGAAAAACGCCAGGATGACGCAAGCACCGGCGACTTTGTGACCAGTGGCGTCTAAACGACGAGGTTTCACACTAGAATCGAAACAGTCCACGCCTACGGGTTTTCGGTCTCAGCACGGAAAGACAGAAGGGCTGCGAAGATGAGTGACTCTGCACAACAGTCCAGTCTGGCGGCAGAAGCCTACGCCGTCGTTCGCCAGCGGATTCTCAGCGGCACCATTGGTCTGGGACAGGTCATTTCGCGCCGGAAACTCGCTGCCGAGCTCCGCATGAGCTTTCTTCCCGTGTCCGAAGCGCTGCTGCGGCTCGAAGTCGAGGGACTTCTCGAAAGCCGTCCTCGCGCGGGCACACGGGTCAGGATTCCGTCCTGCGAGGATGTTCTGGGGCACTACGTCGTGCGCGAGGCCCTGGAAGTGCAGGCGGCGCTGCGGTTCGCCCAGTTTGCGACGGCGCGCGAACGGTTCGAGCTGAAGAAACTGGCCGCGCGGGTTGATGTGCTCGGCATGCAATCCGATCGCATGCTGTATCAAAGCGTGCACCTGAAGTTGCACTCGCGTATCGCCCAGAACGCACGATGCCCGGCCCTGCTCGAGGCCATCGAAAAAACCCACGCGCTCGCGTCGATCTGGTACTGCGTGCTGCGGCAACCGACTCCGACGGACTCGACCACCCGTCACGCCGAACTGGCAGCGGCATTGTGTGATGGTGCTCCTCAGCAGGTGGCCGACGCCGTGCGGCAGCATCTCGCCGTCGCCATGGCCAAATCGCTCGAGGTACTTCAGCCGTACTTCAAGCTTCGCAAGCTGACCGGCACGACGTTCTACCGGAGTGATCGGCGGCCGGGAGCCGAACCAGTCGCGAACTGATCGGACGGTCGTCCCAATCGCCTTTCGGACCTGGACGACTAAGATCCCCTGTGTCTGTCAGATAGGCGGAATTTTTCGCGCCGGGGCTGGGCAGCCGAACCGTTGACAGGACGGTATCGTGCAGCGAAAATGATCGTCCGGGATTGCTCCGCTGTCTGGGTTATCTGAGGTCGTGACGCGACGAAGTCGCGGTCGAGTACTTCGCGTGGAGGATTGTTAGATGCGAACTAAGTTTGCAGTCGTCGTTGCTGGCCTCGCTCTGCTCGCCAGCATGTCAGGTGTCATGGCGCACCACTCGTTCTCGGCGGAATTTGACGCCAGCAAGACGTTCAAGTTCACCGGGCCCGTCACCAAGGTCGAGTGGATGAATCCTCACACCTTCTTCTACATCGACGTGAAGGACGAGAAGTCCGGCAAGGTCACGAACTGGGCGATGGAAATGGGCAGCCCGAACGGCCTGATGCGAAACGGGTGGACGCGCAACACGATGAAGATCGGTGATGTCGTCACCGTCGAGGGCAGCATGGCGAAGGATGGCAGCCCGACGGGCAATGCGCGCACCGTCGTGATGGCCAAGACCGGCCAGCGCCTGTTCGCCGGGTCGAGCCAGGGCGTCACTCCGTAACATCGAGGTACGTCATTGTCCATAAACCTTCGCACTGCGCTGGCGGGCGCGGCGGCGGCGATCGTGTTTTCATCGACCGCTTGGATCGTCGCGGCGCAGGGTCGTCCCGGTGACGCACCCGCACTTCAGGCACAGGAACAACCTGCAGGTGGAGGAGGTCGGGGCCGCGCAGCCGGTCCCGCACTTCCGACACCACGACTTCCAGACGGCACAGTGAACTTCGGCCGCGTCCCTGGTGAGAAGGGCGTCTGGGCAGTGCCGTACATCACCAACATGGCGATGCGCGTGATCGGAAGCGACGGTCAACTGTTGCCGGAGATTCAGAAGGCACAGGCGGCCGCACGTGCCGGTGGCGCCGGCGCTCGCGGCGGTGGCGGCGGTGGTGGTGGGCGCGGCGGTTCGAAGTCCGAGCCATGGATGCCGTGGATGCCCTGGTCGGCAGCCGTCTACGACTACAACTCGAAGAACGAGTCGAAGTACGACCCCGAGGGGTACTGCCTTCCACCCGGCGGGCCGCGCATGATGGCCACGCCGTACCAGATGGAGATCATCCAGCAGCCGGAGCACAAGCGGATCATGATGATCTTCGAGGGCGCCACGCACATCTGGCGCGAGATCTACATGGACGGCCGGACGTTCCCTGAAGGCGACGCGCTGAATCCCACCTACCTCGGGTACTCGATCGGTCGCTGGGAAGGCGACACGCTGGTCGTCGAGAACAAGGGCTTCAACGAGAACAGCTGGCTCGATTACTTTGGACATCCGCATACCGACCAGATGCACATCGTCGAGAAGTGGACGCGCCCGAACAAGGGGACGCTGCACTACGAGGCGACGGTCACCGATCCCGGTGCGTACACGCGGCCGTTCACGATCGCGTGGGACGTTCCGTGGCGCGAGGGTGCGGAACTGCCGGAGTACATCTGCCAGGAGAACAACCAGTACCTGAATCGCCTGGTGGACGATTTCGGACAGCCGATCTTTGGACCGCGGGCGCAGCCCGGACAGAAGCCGTCGAGCGGGACTCGCTAGGAGGAATGGTGAGACGCTCGCGGTTTCTTTACGTTCTGGTCGTTGCGATTCTGCTCGCCGGCTCACACAGCGCCCTGGCGCAGTTTGGCCACCCGCTGAAGGGGCAGTGGAGCGGGCAGTGGGGTCCGCCGGACAACTCGAAGCGGCTGCTGCTCGACCTGCACTGGGATGGAAAGGCGATCACCGGCACGATCAATCCCGGCGCCGACGATGCGGCGACGGTGAAGGGGGTCACCTTCGACTACTCCGATCCGTCGGCGTGGAAAGTGAAGCTGCAGGCCGAGGGCAAGGACACATCGGGAAAGCCGGTCTCGATCGCGGTCGACGGCGTGCTCGAGAACATCGGCGCCTACAGCCGGGTCTTTCACGGCACGTGGACGCAGAGCGGCCAGAAGGGCGACTTCACGGTTACCCGGAACTGATCTTCACTGACAATCGACACTCGTAGGCCGGGTCTTGCTTCCAAGACCCGGCTTTTTTTCGTCGTAGTGTCCGGCTTCAGCCGGACCTTGCGACGTCTCCTGGTGTCGGCTCTGGTGCTCGCCTGCAGCATGGTCTCGATCGTCGCGCAACAGAGCACATCACCGCCGCGCGCCGTACCGATCGAACCGATCGCCGCGATCGT
>JAICEG010000334.1 GCA_025924295.1 Vicinamibacteria bacterium | reverse complement strand
TGCACGACATGAAGGCGATGATCCCGGATCGCAGCTACGCAGGGATTTATCAGGCCGTCATCGACGACTGCAAACAGCATGGCGCATTCGACGTGCGCACGATGGGCACGGTCTCCAACGTCGGGTTGATGGCGCAAAGCGCGGAAGAATACGGCTCGCACGACAAGACGTTCGAGATCCCCGCGGCCGGCACCGTGCGAGTGACCGACGACAGCGGACAGAAGCTGTTCGAGCACGCCGTCGAGAAGGGCGACATCTGGCGCATGTGCCGGACGCGCGACCTCCCGATCAGGGACTGGGTGAAGCTGGCCGTGACGCGGGCGCGTGCGACCGGCCACGCCGCGATCTTCTGGCTCGACGAGAAGCGCGCCTACGACCGGAACGTGATCGAGAAGGCAAAGCGCTATCTGAAAGACCACGACACCTCCGGCCTCGACATCCAGATCCTGGCGCCGGTCGACGCGATTCGTGCCACGCTGAAACGCGTGCGCGCCGGGCAGAACACGATTTCGGTGACCGGCAACGTGCTGCGCGATTACCTCACGGACCTGTTCCCCATTCTCGAACTGGGCACGAGCGCCAAGATGCTCTCGATCGTGCCGCTGCTCGACGGCGGCGGGCTCTACGAGACAGGAGCGGGCGGCTCAGCGCCCAAGCACGTGCAGCAGTTCGTGCAGGAGAACTACCTGCGCTGGGATTCTCTCGGGGAGTTTCTCGCGCTGGCCGTGTCCATCGAGGATCTCGGAACGAAAACCGGCAACAAGAAGGCGCTCGTCGTCGCCGAGGCGCTCGATCGCGCCAACGGGAAGATCCTCGACAACGACAAGTCACCCCAGCGCAAGGTTGGCGAGTTGGACAACCGCGGCAGTCACTACTACCTGGCGATGTACTGGGCACGGGCGCTCGCCGATCAGACGAAGGACGCTGAGCTGCAGAGGATCTTCGGCCCCATCGCGTCCGAATTGGAGCGCAACGAGGCGAAGATCGTCTCCGAGTTGAACGGCGTGCAGGGCAAGTCAGTCGAAATCGGCGGCTACTATCACCCCGATTCATCGAAGACAGCGAAGGCGATGCGCCCGAGCGCAACGCTCAACGCCATCATCGATGGAATGAACAAATAAACTTCCAATCTCCAAGTACCAACTCCCAAGAACACTTCTTTGGGAGTTGGGAGTTGGGAGTTGGACGTTGACAGGTTACTTCCTGCCGATGAACCGTCGCAGCTCCGCGATCGGCACCGCGCCGCGGCCGTGGATCGGCGCGATCGTCGCGACGTTCAGCTTCAGCTTCTGCACCTCGTCATAGAGCGCGACGGCGTTCGGTGGCGGCGTCGCCGGCACGGGCGCGTCGGGCGGCCCTGGGCTGTAGGCGTCACCCTCGACGAGGATCCGCGGACCAGGCAAGTAGATCAGCGTGTACTCGTCGGTATGCGTGTCGCCGGTCGTCGCATAGACCTCGACCGTCTGCTTCCCGTCGGTGATGATGTCCTTCCCCGTCACGCCCTGAAGCGTCGGCTTCGCTTGCGCCTTGCTCTGCGCATCCGGGACGAGGGTCGCCGGCGCAACCAGGGTCTTCTCGAAGAACGGCACGTTGGTCGAATGCGTGACGACCGTCGCTCCCTCGGCAACGTAGGTACGAAGCCCGCCGCTGTGATCGAAGTGGTGATGCGTCGTCATGACGTAGCGAATCGGCTTGTTCGGCGCGAGCTTCTTGGCTTCCGCGATGACGGCCAGCGAGCGCGCCTCGTCGAGGGGCGCTTCCGCGACGGCGATGTACTCGTTGAACTCGACGACCACGCTGTGATGAGAACCGCCGGTGACGTGCCAGACACCATCCGCCAGCTTCGTGCTCATCGTCTGCACCGACGGCAGCGTGGCGCTGGCAACGGCATCGGGAACAGGAAGATCGACGGGCGCATTCGGCGTGACGTTCGCGATCGTCAGATCCCAGAGGGGAAAGCCGCCCTGCTCCACCAGGATCTTCGTCGGGAACTGCACGCCGTTGAAGTCCTTGTAGTCCGTATAGCTGGCGACCAGGTCCGTGTCGCCCATGACCGGGTTGGGAATCTTCGTCGCCACCCTCGTCACGTGGTTCTGCGCGTCGATCGAGCCGTCGACCTTGTACTTGCCGAGGGCCGTGAACGAAATGATGCTGGCGCCCTCGTCGCCAGCCAGCGTGGCGTTGCCGGCCGCCGCCGCTGCGCGCAGGAATCCATGCGGTGTCAACCAGATATTGAGTTGTCGTTCCTCGGCTGCGGCAATCTGTGGCGCCGGCCCATTGGGTCCGACGTTCCATGCTTTGTCGCCGTTGACCTGCGCATTCTGCTGCTGACCGCCGAAGGTCGGCTGCGCGAAGTTCATTTCGTCCCGTAACGAGCGCTGCTCGTAGTTGATCGAACGCGTGTAGCTCGACATGTCGCGGCGAGGCCACTCCTGACCGGCGGTCAGTGCCTGCCCGAAGAACGCGTTCATACCCGTGCCCGAGTACTGAATGGAATTCACCGTGCCCATTGCCTGCTGAGCGTCGCGCAGCACACTCGCCGCATCCCGGGGCGAGCTGCATCCGACCGCCACCAGCGCGAGCGCTGCGACCAGCCGCGTTCCCTTCGCCATGTGCCTTCCTCCTGATTTGGTCCTTCGTTCTTCGTACTTAGCTCTTCGTTCTCGAACCACCTTGCGGGGAGCGATTATGCACTGGAAATGAAGGACAATTGACCCTCTGCTCTTCAGGAGGCCGCATGCGTCGTCGCATTCTGGTCGGGTTGCTTGCCGTATTGACCGTTCCGCTGGCCGCCCAGACGCCGGCACCACTCCAGGTGCCGTATCAGCAGTTCCGGCTCGCCAACGGCCTGAACGTCATCATGCATCGCGACGCCAGCATCCCGGCTGTCGCCGTCAACGTTTGGTACTACGTCGGTTCGGCCAACGAGAAGGCGGGCCGGACGGGGTTCGCACACCTGTTCGAGCATCTGATGTTCGAGGGATCCAAGCACGTGCCGGAAGGGCAGTTCGATATCCTGCTCGAAGGTGCCGGCGGCGACAACAACGGATCGACGTCGAACGATCGCACCAACTACGTCATCGACCTTCCGTCGAACGCCCTCGAGCTGGCGCTCTATCTCGAGTCGGATCGGATGGGCTATCTGCTCGACACGATGTCGCCCCAGCGCGTCGATGGCCAACGCGACGTGGTGAAGAACGAGCGGCGCCAGAGCTACGAGAACCGTCCGTATGGCATGGCGTCGATCGAGCTGGACAAGATGTTGTGGCCGGCGAGCCATCCCTACAGCTGGCCGACGATCGGATACATGGAAGACCTCACCGCCGCGAGCTACGAGGATGTCGTCGAGTTCTTCAAGAAGTACTACGCGCCGAACAACGCCAGCCTGGTCATCGCTGGTGACATCGACTTCGATCGCACCCGCGCACTGGTCGAGAAGTGGTTCGGGGAGATCCCGCGCGGAACCGCCGTGGAGCCGGTGGCGCCTCCGGCGGCCATCCTGACGGGTGTTCAGAAGAAAACACTGACCGACAAGGTCAGCCTGCCGCGTCTCTACCTCGCGTGGCTGACGCCGCGGTTCTACGCCCCTGGCGACTCGGCGCTCGACGTCACGTCTTCCGTGCTCACGGGCGGGAAGAACTCACGTCTCTACAAGCGGCTCGTCTACGACATGCAGATCGCGCAGGACGTCTCGGCGTTTCAGCAGTCCGGTGCGCTGGGAAGCACGTTCATGATCGTGGCAACGGCCCGCGACGGCCATACCACCGACGAACTGCAAAAGGTGATCGACGAGGAGCTCGATCGGCTCCGTCGCGAAGGGCCGACCGCGCGCGAAGTCCAGCGCGCGATCAACCAGATGGAGGCGTCGTTCTACGAGCGCATGGAGCGCATCGGGAGTTTCGGCGGCAAGGCCGATCAGCTGAATGCCTACGCCTTCGCCGGAGGCGGCCCCGACTATTTCGCGGAGGACCTGGCGCGTTATACGTCGCTGGCCCCTGCCGATGTCCAGTCGGCCGCGTTGCAGTGGCTGCCTGCCGACCGGCGTGTCGAGCTCGTGGTAGTGCCGGAGGAGAAGCGATGAGTACTGCCGGCTTTCGGCTTTCGGCTCCGGGCTCTGGGCTCGCTCTCATCGTGTTCGCGTTCCTGTGCGGCATCTCGCTCGCGGCGCAGGGCGTGCCAGATCGTTCGAAACCGCCCGCGCTTGGTCCTGCGCCGCAGCTGAAGCTGCCAGCAATCCAGAAGCGCTCCTTGTCGAACGGCATCTCAGTGTGGGTGGTCGAAGCGCACGAGGTTCCGCTCGTGCAGATCTCGCTGCTCGTGAAGGCGGGAAGCAGCGACGACCCGGCGGGCAAGTACGGCCTCGCCAGTCTCACCGCAGCGATGCTGGACGAGGGCGCAGGCACACGCTCGGCCCTCGAGATCGCCGACGAGGTCGATTTCCTCGGTGCCGATCTCGGGGCCAGCGGTTCGTTCGATGCGTCCGCGGTCAGACTGGGAGTCCCGGTCGCGCGTCTCGGCTCCGCCCTCACGGTGATGGCCGACGTCGCGCTGAGACCGACCTTCCCTGAGGCCGAGCTCGAGCGGCTCCGCAAGGAGCGGCTGACCGAACTGCTCCAGGCCAGAGACGATGCGGCCTCGGTCGCGGCGATGTCGTTCAGCCGGCTGCTGTACGGGGCGTCGCATCGTTACGGCACCAGCGCCGCTGGTACTGCCGCCTCGATCAAGGCGATCACACCTTCCGACCTGAAGGCGTTTCATGCCGCCGCATTTCAGCCCGGCAACGCGACGCTGCTCGCTGTCGGCGACATCACGGCAGACAGCGTCGTCCCGCAGCTGGAGAAACACTTCGGCTCGTGGCGCGCGGGCACAACGTCGCTGACCCGGTCGCCAGTTCCTCAGGCGACGCAGCCTCCTCAACGTCAAATCGACATCGTCGACATGCCGGGTGCGGAGCAGTCGCAGGTGCGCATCGGCTGGGTCGGCGTCCCGCGTTCATCGCCGGACTTCTTCGCACTGCAGGTCCTCAACACGATCCTGGGGGGCTCGTTCACATCGCGGCTGAATCAAAACCTGCGTGAGCAGCATGGCTACTCGTACGGCGCCAGCTCGCGATTCGACATGCGGCTCTCGGCAGGACCATTCTTTGCCGGGGCGGGCGTGCAAACGGACAAGACTGCCGAAGCGTTGCGCGAGTTCTTCAACGAGCTGACCGCGATCGGCAAGCCGGTCGGCGCCGATGAATTGACCAAGGCGAAGAACTACATCGCGTTCGGCTTCCCGAGCGGCTTCGAGGCGATTTCTGACTTCTCGGCGCAACTCGAGCAGTTGATCGTGTACGGCCTGCCGGACACCTACTATGCGGATTACGTGAAAAATATTCAGGCGGTCACCGCCGAAGCGGTGCAGAAGGCCGCCGCGACGTATATCCAGCCGCAGCGGTTTCTTGTCGTCGTGGCCGGGGACCGCAAGGTGATCGAACCGGGGATCCTCAAGCTGAACCTCGGACCGGTCAAGGCGATGTCGATTCGGGAGGCGTTGGGCGAATGAGCGTCGCGTTGGAGCTGGCTGCCTTGATGGCGTATTCGGACCAGGAACGTGGCAAGTGGCGAACGTGGATTGAAACCGACCCAAGCAGGCTGACGATCCCGTTTCAACTCGGCGGCCGATTTCCAACCGTTGGAAGCGTCCTCGACCACGTGTTCCTCGTCGAGCGGCGTCATCTCACGCGCATGCAGGGCGGGCAGTTGCCAGACAAGACGGGGGTCTCACCAGAAGACTGGGAGTCATTGCTCGCGTATGCCGACGCTGCGAGGACCGACCTCCGGCGTTACCTTGGTGAACTGAACGAAGAGACCGCCGGGCAGTGGATGACGTTTACGGTTCAGAGCGGCACGTTCACGATGACGCGCCGGAAGCTGGCCTCGCACATCCTGCT
>JAICEG010000333.1 GCA_025924295.1 Vicinamibacteria bacterium | reverse complement strand
TGCTGGACCGGTTTCGCACAGGTGCGCGCGAGCGACGCGGCTCGACCGACCGTGGCATGAGAGATGCTCCCTCTCTGTCGGCGACCTGTGCGCTCACGTGTCGTGATGATTGATTCCTTCCAAGGGAGAGAGCTATGAAGAGATTGTGTCTGCTTCCGCTGGTGCTGTTCCTGGCCGGCACGAGTAGCGCGCTTGCCCAGGACGTGCGCTACAACTTCGCACGCGAGGTGGACTTCACCCAGTTCAAGACCTACAGATGGGTGCCCATCAAGGGTGAGGCGACACTCAACGACCTGCAGGAGCAGCAGGTGAGGGGCTCGGTTGACAACGAGCTGGCGAAGAAAGGCCTCAAGCGGGTCGACGGGGACTCGTCGGACTTGCTCATCGGCTATCAGGCTGCCGTCAACACCGAGAAGCAGTTCACCTCTTTCGACACCGGCTGGGGATATGGTCCGGGCTGGTACGGCCCCGGCTGGTACGGTGGTGGCGGGATGAGCACGACGACCGGGACGACCTCGACGATCTACATCGGTCAGCTCGCGCTCGACATGTATGCGGCCGGGACGAAGTCGCTGGTATTTCGAACCACGGCCAGCAAGACGCTGGACACGCGCGCGAAGCCCGACAAGCAGCAGAAGAATCTCGACAAGGCTGTCGCGAAGATGCTGAAGGACTTTCCGCCAAAAGTGAAGAAATAGGGTGGATGATGAGCGGGCGTCGATCGCGCCCGCTCTTTTTCTACGCGGCGGACTGCGCCCGCCGCTGCCAGACGTACACCGGAATCCCCAGCATCAGCAGCACGAAGCCATACAGGACCGGCGTCGGGCCGCAGCCGTAGAGCGTGAACATCGCAAACACGAAGGCAATCCATTCGACCAGTGACACGCGTGGCACGACACCGCCACGCGACCGCGCGGCGACCAGTCCCACCGAGAGCGCGCAAAACGCATACGGCACGACCGCGGTCATGGTTGCCAGTCCGACCACGAGGCTGTAGAAGGCGGCGAATCCCCCCGAACCCGCAGCCTGAATCAGCACGAGCACGGTGGCGAGAATGGCGGAGAAGATCACGCCAATCGCGGGCACGCCGCGCGATGAGACCCGTCCGAAGAGTGCCGGGAAGAGCTTGTCCTGAGCGGCAGCCATCGGCACCTGGCCCATGAGCAGCGTCCAGCCGTTCAGTGCGCCGAGCGACGAGATCATCACGGCGACGCCGACGATGTCGGACGCCCACGCTCCCCACATGATCCGCGCCGCGTCGGCGAACGGCGCCGCCGACTTCACCAGTTCCTCACGTGGCACCACACCAAGCACCGCTGTCGTGCCGAGCACGTAGAGGACGGCGGCAATCGATACACCGATGATGGTGGAGAGCGGAATCGTGCGTCCCGGATCTTTCACGTCGCCGGCCGGCACGGTCGCCGACTCGAGACCGAGATAGGCGAACATCGTCAGCGGAGCGAGCGTTGCGAACGACGTCAGCAGTGGCTGGCCGCTCGGATTGAATTCGGACAGGTTCTCGGGACGAATGTACAGGAGCCCCAGGATCGAGATCGCGAGGAAGGGCACCAGCTTGGAGTACGTCGTGATCTGCGCGACGAGCCCGGCTTCCTTGACGCCGCGCAGGTTGGTGAACACGACCACCCACATCACTCCCAGCGTCACGATCACGGCGAGCGGCCGATTGCCTTGCATGACGGGAAAGATCTCGAAGAGCGATCCGGTGAAGGCAACCGCAATGGCTGGTAGTGAGGCCCAAATCGAAATCCAGTAGCCCCAGGCGACGAGGAAGCCGGCGAAGTCGCCAAAGCCCATTCGGGTGTAGGCGTACGGTCCCCCTGTCGCCGGGGTGAGACGCGACAGGCGGGCAAACGTCAGTCCCAGGCAGATCGCGCCAGCTCCCATGACGATCCAGGAGAGGATCGCGAGGATGCCATACGGTGCAAGTGCCGAGGGCGAGAGGTAGAAGCCCGAGCCCACCATGTTCCCCACGACGATGGCGGTGCAGGCGGCCACTCCGAGGCTCTTGGCGACTGGCGCCGGCGTTCCCGAGACGTATCCGCTCGGCAGCCGCTGGGTCTCAATCGGCGTAGACAATGCCCGTCTCCTGCGTCGTGACGGTCGTCCCCATCTCCCCGGCGATGATCTTGTTGAGGTCGGCCAGTGCGCCGATCGCCGCCTTCTTCCCGGTTGCCGACGCGAAACGGCACGCAGCCTCGACCTTGGGTCCCATCGAGCCGGCTGGAAACGACATCGCTAACAACGCCGCGGGAGAGGCGCGGCGAATGGCCTTCTGTGTTGGCTTGCCCCAATCCACGTAGACCGAGTCAGCGTCAGTCAGCATGATGAACAAGTCGGCATTCAGCTCTCGCGCGAGAAGCTCGGATGCGAAGTCCTTGTCGATCACACATTCCACGCCGGTGAGCGTCCGCTCCTTGCCTTTCTCGTACATCGTCGGGATGCCGCCGCCGCCGGCAGCGATGACGACGGCGTTGTGTTCGAGCAGCCACTTGATCGGTCGCAGCTCGAAGATGCGCTTGGGCATCGGCGATGCGACGACCCGCCGCCATTTGTCGCCGTCCTGCTTGAAGACCCACTGTTTCTCGGCGGCAAGGCGATCGGCTTCTTCCTTGTCGTACACAGGACCGATGAACTTGGTTGGATTCTTGAACGCGGGGTCGTCGGGATCGACCTCGATCATCGTCAGCAGCGTGGCAAACGGCCGTTCGAATGGCATCAGGTTGCCCAGTTCCTGCTCGATCATGTACCCGATCATGCCTTCGGTCTGCGCACCCAGGACGTCGAAGGGATAGGTCTCGATCTTCCCGTATGCGGCGCCCTGCAGCGCGAGCAGGCCGACCTGAGGGCCGTTGCCGTGGCCGACGACGAGCTGATGCTGTTTGGCGACGGGCGCCAACGCCTCAGCCGCGATGCGGACGTTCCGACGCTGGTTCTCTGCAGTCATGGCCTCCCCGCGCCGGAGGAGAGCGTTCCCGCCGAGTGCTGTGACGACCAACATGATCAGTCTCCCAGGGTGGCGACGAGGATCGCCTTGATCGTGTGCATGCGGTTCTCGGCCTGTTCGAACGCGAGGTTGTACTCGGATTCGAATACGTCGTTGGTGACCTCGAGGCCGTTCTTGATCCCGTAGGTCTCGGCGATCTGCTTGCCGAGCGTCGTCTCGGTGTCATGGAACGCCGGCAGGCAGTGCATGAACTTGACCTGCGGGTTGCCGCTCGCCTTCATCAACTCCGCGTTCACCTGATACTTCAGCAGGAGATCGATGCGTTCCTTCCAGACCTCCTTCGGCTCGCCCATCGACACCCACACATCGGTGTGGATGAAGTCGGCACCCTTGACCGCTTCCTTGGGGTCCTCGGTGATGAGCAGCTTCGCGCCGGTCTGATCCTGGAGCTTCTTCGCGATCGAGGTGAACTCGTCTGCCGGCCACAACTTCTTCGGCCCGCACAGACGCACGTCCATGCCCATCAGGCATCCGACGATCATCAACGAGTGCCCCATGTTGTTGCGGGTGTCGCCCATGAACGCGTATTTGATCTCGTGGATCGGCTTGTCGCTGTGCTCGCGCATGGTCAGCACGTCGGCGAGCATCTGTGTGGGGTGGTACTCCGCGGTGAGACCGTTGAAGACAGGCACCCCGGCGTACTTGGCGAGTTCCTCGACACCTGTCTGGGCGGCGCCGCGATACTCGATGGCGTCGTACATGCGGCCGAGGACACGCGCCGTGTCCTTGAACGATTCCTTGTGGCCGATCTGCGACCCGGCCGGATCGAGATACGTCACGTGCGCTCCCTGGTCGTAGCAGGCGACCTCGAACGCGCACCGGGTGCGGGTCGAGGTTTTCTCGAAGATCAGGCAGATCTCCTTGCCATCCAGATGCTTCTGCTCAGTGCGCGCGTACTTGGCGCGCTTCAGATCGCGCGCGAGATCGAGCAGGTAACGGAATTCCCGTGGCGTGCAATCCTGTACCGTCAGCAGCGAGCGGTTGCGTAAGTTGAAGCTCATGTTCTTCTCCGATCCGTTTCCTGTCTCAGTAAGCCGGGTCGCGTGAGATCGGGCAGGTCATGTAATGCCCGCCTCCGCGGCCGCGACCGAGCTCCGACCCACGCACCGTGATCACTTCGACCCCGGCCTTGCGCAGCAGTGTGTTGGTATGTGTGTTCCGGTCGTACCCGACGACGACGCCCGGAGCAAGCGCCACGACGTTGTTGCCGTCGTCCCACTGCTCGCGCTGGGCTTCCCAGACGTCGCCGCCGGTCTCGACGACACGCAGCGTCTTGAGTCCGAGGACCTCTTTGACCACGTCGAAGAGGTGCCGTTTGTCGATATGCATCTCCATGCCGCCCTTGCCGTCTGGGCGCGCGCGGTAGCAGCGCACCTGATCGGCGACTTCGCGATAGGACGTGCACAGATCGCGGTCGCAGAAGGTAAAGACGGTGTCGAGGTGCATGGCGGCACGGCTCTTCGGCATCAGGCAGCCGATGACTTCTGTCGCTCCACCGTGCTTGAAGAGCTCGGAGGCAACCTGGAACACGGCCTGGCGAGTCGTGCGCTCGCCCATGCCGATCAGGACACAGCCGTTGCCGATCGGCATCACGTCGCCGCCTTCGACCGTGGCAGCGCCATACGACTCGTCGCTGTCGCCCCACCAGATGGTGAAGTCGGCGCCCTTGAAGCGCGGATGGAACTTGTAGACGGCGCGCTGCAGCAGGGTCTCCGGCTTTCGTGCCGGCCAGAACATCGGGTTGACGGTCACACCCTTGTAGATCCAGCACGACGGGTCGCGCTGGAACAGCGTGTTCGGAATGGGCGGGACGATGAAGTCGGCGCCGCCGAACGCCTCGCTCATGATCTTGGAGGCTTCCGACTTCGGCAGATCGAGAATCGCGATGCCGCCAATCAAGTGTTCCGCGAGCTTGGCGGGCGGGAGCGACTCGAGCCAGGCGCGGACGACAGGTGCCAGGCCGAGCCCGACATCGTTGTGGTTGATGCGCCGATCGAGAATGAAGTCTCGGCCTTCCTTGATCGCGACGGTTTCAGCGAGCAGGTCGTGCAACTCGAGCACTTCCACGTCGCGTTCTTTCATCTTCAGCACGAAGTCGTAGTGATCTTTCTGCGCCTCGTGGACCCAGAGGACATCGTCGAACAGCAGGTCGGAGGCGTTGCCCGGGGTGAGCCGCTGGTGAGCCAGCCCGGGGCGGCACACCATCACGGTGCGCAACTTGCCGACTTCGCTATGCACGCCAAAGGTTTGCATCGTTCTCTCCTCGGACTCAGGCAGACACGCTCAGGGCCACGACGATGATCACGGCCAGGATCAGTACCAGCGGCATCGCGAACTGAAGCCAGCGGTTGTAGGGCACGCGTCCGATCGCCAGGCCCCCCATGACGACCGCGAACGTTGGATTCACCAGATTCAGCAGGCCGCTCGCGGACTGGTAGGCCGTGACCACCAGGTCGCGGCTCACGTTCGAGAAGTCGGCGAGCGGCGCCATGATCGGCATTGTCAGGACGGCAAGCCCTGACGATGACGGTACGAAGAACGAGAGCACGAGTTCGAGCAGGAACATCACGTTGATGAACGCGACCGTGCTCAGGCCTCTCACCGCGCCTTCGGACCAGAACAGGATGGTGTCGGTGATCTTGCCGGCGTCCATGATGACGACAATGCCGCGCGCGATGCCGATGACGAGCGCGACGCCAAGCAGGTCGCGCGCGCCGTTGACGAAGGTGGTGGTGAACTCCTCTTCACCCATGCGCGCGATGAACGCCACGATGATCGACGCGGCCAGGAAGAGCGCCGACATCTGCGCCATCCACCAGCCGCCCCGCGACACACCCCAGATCATCACGGCGAAGCTCAGGCCGAACAGGAGCAGGATGACCGTGCGCACGCCGGTCAGCGTCGGCGTCCCGGC
>JAICEG010000332.1 GCA_025924295.1 Vicinamibacteria bacterium | reverse complement strand
GGACGTGAAGGGCGAGGAGCTCATCGCGATTCGAAAGAAGATCCAGGCGCGGACCGTTGGGAACTTTCAGGGCCCCATTCACGCGCCCGACAACTGGTGGCAGGACAACCTCGATCTGCACAAGGGCAGCCAGGCGTGGCTGGTCATCGATCCGCCCGACGGCAAGATCCCGCCGATGACTCCGGAGGCGCAGAGACGCATCGCCGATCGCGCGGCGGCGCGGAAAGCCAGTGGCCGCGGCCCTGCGGACTCGTACACCGATCGCAGCCTCTACGATCGCTGCATCACGCGTGGCCTGCCTGGCTCGATGATGCCGTCGATTTACGGCAACCAGTTCCAGATCGTGCAGGCCCCCGGTTACGTGGCGATCCTCTACGAGATGATTCACGAGACGCGCGTGATTCCGCTCGACCCTTCGACCAGCTCAGGGTCGTCCCGAGCACAGTCGAGGGACGACGGGCGCGAGCACCTCGACGCAAAAATACGCTTCGACATGGGTAATGCTCGCGGCCGGTGGGAAGGCGATACGCTCGTCGTGACGACCACGAACTTCAAGGACCGAAGCGTCTATCGCAATGCGAACCCGGAGAAGCTCGTCCTGACGGAGAAGTTCCAGCGCATCGCGCCGGACAAGGTTCGCTGGACGGTCACCGTCGACGATCCCAGCACCTGGACGCAGCCGTGGACGTTCTCTCTGCCGCTCACGGCCGATCCCAATCCCGTGCCTCTCTACGAGTGCCACGAAGGCAATTACGGCTTGAAGAACATCCTCAGCGCCGCGCGCGCTGAAGAGCGGGAACAAAAATAGATGAACGAAACGAAGACCCTCGCGTCCTACATCGTCTCGAACCGGTGGGAGGACATTCCGGCAGACGTCCGTCACGAAGCCAAGCGCTCGATTATCAATGTCTTCGGCTGCGCCATCGGCGGCAGCGCACACCAGGCGGTCACCACTGCGATCCGCGCGCTCGGTCCGTTTTCTGGTGAGCGCACTGCCGGGGTAATTGGCAGGGTGGAGCGGCTCGACCCGCTGCATGCGTCGCTGATGAACGGTATCAGCTCGCACGTCGAGGACTACGACGACACGACGCCGAAGAACTACAGCCACACGAGCTCGCCGGTCTCGTCCGCCCTCTTTGCCTACGCGAGCGCGAACCGCGTGCGCGGGCGCGACTTCGTCGAGGCGTTCATCCTGGGCTTCGAGGCCGCATCGCGCGTCGGCAACGTGGTCTACCCGGCGCACTACGATGTCGGCTGGCACATTACCGGCACCATCGGTGTCTTCGGGGCCGCGGCAGCGATTGGGAAACTGATCGGCCTCAACGAGCAGCAGATGATCTGGGCGCTCGGCCTCGCCGGCACGCAGTCCGCCGGGCTGCGCGAGATGTTTGGATCCATGGGCAAGGCGTTTCATCCCGGGCGTTCGGCGCAGAACGGTTACGCGGCAGCACTGCTCGCACAAGCGGGCTTCACGTCCGGTGAGCGTGGCATCGAGGGGCCTCGTGGCTTTGCTCACGTGACCGCGGCGACGCGTGACCTCTCGAAGATCGGAACGCGGCTCGGCGTCGACTTCGATCTGCGCGAGAACACCTACAAGCCGTTCCCCTGCGGGATCGTCAACCACCCGACCATCGATGGCGCCATCCAGATTCACGACGCCGATCGCCCCGACCCCGCGTCCATCGTGGCTGTTCGGCTTCGCGTTGCGCCGCTCGTACTCGACCTCTGCAACCAGCAGAACATCACCAAGGGGCTGCAAGGGAAGTTCTCCGTCTATCACGGCGCCGCCGTCGGTCTGGTTCGGGGCAAAGGCGGGTTGCGCGAGTACACCGACGAAGCAGTGAACGATCCGGCCATCAAGCGCGTGCGCGAGCTCACGACGGCAACCGGTGATCCGTCAATCACCGAGGATCAAGTCAAGATCGAGGTCGAGCTTCGCGACGGCCGTCGCCTGACGAAGTTCGTCGAGCAGTCGCTCGGCAACATCCATCGTCCGCTCACGGATCGTCAGCTGGACGAGAAGTTCCGCGACCAGGCAGTGATGGTCCTTCCTGCCGACGCCGTCGAGTCGCTCATTCAGTTGTGCTGGAATATCGACGAACTGGACGACGTGGGGCAGTTGGTGAGGACGAGCGTGCCGGGAGCCGCACCGGTCGAGCGCGAAACGGTTTCCTGATCTGATGTGACCGTGCACCGCTCGCTTCTCATCATCCTTGCTGCCCTTGCAGTCGGATGCCGGAGTCCGTCGTGGCCCGCGCCCGCGGCAGTCGAGAAAACGAAGTACGAAGCCGACTACCGCGCCTGGCGCGAGTCCCAGCAGGGACTCGTCAGCGACGTTCTGTCGATCGTCGGCGTCTGGCCGCTCGAGGAAGGCGAGACCGCGTTCGGTTCGAACCCGGAATTGCCCATCGTGCTGCCGTTGTCCGGGACTCCGGCGCGCACCGGCGTGTTTCGGCGAGAGGGCAGGACCGTCAGTGTCGTTCCGGCGCCGGGCGCGTCGTTGCGGTTGCCGGACGGGCGCCCGGTCCAGGAACCGACGACGGTCGGGGATGATGTCTTGATCGATTCCCTGGCGCTGTCGGTCATCGATGCCGGCGACGAACGCCGCTGGTTGACGGCGCGCGACGTGAGGCACGCGTCGATCACGACCCCACCGTCAGTCGAGACCTATCCAGTCGATGCCCGCTGGAGAGTGGCGGCCCGCTTCGATGCGTTCGAGTCGCCAATGCCGGTGCAGGTACCCGATGTACGAGGCGGGTCGATGAATTTCCTGTCGCTCGGTCACCTGGTATTTCGGCTCAACGAGCAGGAACATCGTCTGATTGCGTTCGGCGAGCCGGGCGGCGGAGAGTTCTTCGTGATGTTCAAGGACTCGACGAACCTCACGACGACCTACCAGGGCTACCGGATCGTGACACCTCCCGTCGTCAACGGAGGACAATTCACCGTTGTCGATTTCAACTTCGCGTTCAACCCGCCGTGCGCGTACTCGCGCTACACCTTGTGTCCGTTGCCGCCGAGGGAAAACCGGCTGGACGTCGCGGTTGAAGCCGGACTGAAGCGCCTGCCGTCGGCGCAAGGGTACTCACCCTCGTAGCCGAGCCATGGCTGCAGGAGACGAGCTCCTTGCCTTTGTTCGCGATGCCCTGGCGCGCGGTGTTCCACGCGCCCAGATCGAAGACGCGCTGCGGCGAAGCGGCTGGACCACGGATCAGATCCGGGGCGCGCTCACTGCCTACGCGGAGATCGACTTTCCGATTCCGGTGCCGCGCGCGCGGCCGTATCTGTCAGCGCGCGAGGCGTTCATGTACCTCGTGCTCTTCGGGACCCTCTACGCCGTCGCCTTCAACCTGGGAAGCCTGATCTTCGATTTCATCAACATCGCGTTCCCGGATGCCGCGCAGATATCGTTCGACGGCTACCCGCAATACGTGCGCGAGTCGATCCGCTGGTCGATCTCCTGGTTGATTGTCGCGTTCCCGGTGTTCCTCTACCTGTCGTGG
Source organism: Vicinamibacteria bacterium (assembly GCA_025924295.1). Taxonomy (GTDB): domain Bacteria; phylum Acidobacteriota; class Vicinamibacteria; order Vicinamibacterales; family UBA2999; genus Gp6-AA40. Next base: position 2,450 of record JAICEG010000332.1, on the reverse strand, counting down.
CTGACAGAGCGCGACGTCAGCCGCGATCCGGTGAAGCGCGCCTCGAAGGTTCGACGCTGGCTGACCTACCTCACGTTGTTCTCGGCGGCCTGCGCGCTGCTCGGTGACTTCGCCACGCTCGTCTACAACGTCCTCGGCGGCGAATTGACCGTGCGCTTCCTGCTCAAGGTCGTGACCGTCGCGCTCATCGCAGGCACGGCCTTCATCTACTACCTGCGCGACTTGCGGCAGGACGAAGTGGAGGATAACTCGTGACCGGTAAGGGACCTGAGGATCACGCCCGTCAACCTGAACAAGAACCGGGAAGACAGAACGAAGAAGCGCGAACATGAGCGGTGCAGCAATGTCCGGGAAACGCCTGCTGGCTGTCGTGCTCACGGTCATCGTTACTGCAGCGGTGGTGACGGGCATCGTCATCATCGGATCGCCGATGGAAGAGCGAACCCGCCGGCTGGATACCAGGCGTGTGCAGGATCTGCAGCAGATCTCGCAATCCGTCCAGGTCTACCACTCTCGGCATCAGCGAACCCCGGCCTCTCTCGATGAGTTGTCGAAGGAGCCCGGCCTGGCGAGGGTCCCGCGCGATCCGGTGACCGGGGAGCCCTATCGCTACATGAGCGTCGATTCAGACAGCTATGAGCTCTGTGGTGTGTTCGATCGCGACAGCGACACTCGTACGGCCAGCTTCTGGTCCCATGGTGCCGGCACGCAGTGCTTCACGTTGAACGTGAAGCCAACGACAGTGCCCTGACGAGAGTACAATTCGGGCCCGCCCTTTGACACCCACAACTACCGATCCCACGACACAAGAGGCAGAGCGCCGCGTATTCGCCAAGATCGGCTGGCGGCTGATGCCGATCCTCACCATCAGCTACATCCTCAACTACCTCGATCGAACCAACGTCAGCTTTGCTGCGCTGACGATGAACGAGGCGATTGGGCTGACGGCGACGCAATTCGGGCTGGGGGCCGGGATCTTCTTTGCCGGCTACTGCCTGCTCGAGATTCCCAGCAACCTCGTGCTCTACCGCGTTGGGGCGCGAATCTGGATCTCGCGCATCATGATCACCTGGGGGCTCGTGTCCGCTGCAACGGCCCTGGTGGTCGGTCCCACGAGCTTCTACTTCATGCGCGCGCTGCTCGGTGCGGCCGAGGCGGGCTTCTTCCCGGGCATCGCGTTCTATCTGGCCACCTGGTTCCCAGCGGAGTACCGCACGCGCATCACGGCGTGGTTCATGGTGGCGATTCCGATCTCGGCGGTGATCGGGGGCCCGCTGTCGGGGTTGCTGCTCAAGATGGACGGCATCGCGGGGCTTGCCGGCTGGCAGTGGCTCTTCATCATCGAGGGTCTTCCGGCAGCGTTCGTCGGCCTCAGCCTGCTGTGGCTGATGTCGGACAACCCCGAGAACACGGCGTGGCTGACCGAAGAGGAAAAGCGGATCGTCCGGAATCGTCTGGCGGCGGAACAGCGCCCGCGCGAGGTCAACAAGCTCTCGAAGGCCGTCGTCGATATCCGCGTGTTGATCCTCGCGGGCATTCAGTTCGGCTTCCTCGTCGGGTCCTACGGCATCCTCAACTTCATGCCGCAGATTCTCGACACCTCCGGCCAACTGACTGACGTGCAGATCGGCTTCGTCACGAGTGCCTGCTTCCTCGTAGCCAGTATCGGAATGATCCTATGGGCGGGATGGGTGGACCGGGGACATAGCCGGATCACGAACCTGACAGTTGCCTGCGCGGTGTCGGGGGTGGGCTTTCTCGGCGCCGTCGCGTTCGCCAATAACCTTTGGGTGTCCGTCATCTGGATGGCGGTCGCGGTGACGGGCATCAACGGGGCCCGCTTCATCTTCTGGACGATTCCGCCGCGGTTCCTGACTGGCGTCGCCGCGGCGGGCGGACTGGCCTTCATCAACTCCATTGGCACGAGCGGCGGCTTCGTCGGACCGACGATCATGGGCTGGCTGACGGACCTGACCGGCTCGTTCTCGGCGGGCCTCCTCGCGATGAGCGGATTTCTGTTCGCGTCCGCGATCCTAGCCTGGTCGCTGCACCGCTTCGTTCCGGGAGAGTGAGGATGACGCTTGCCAGGCAGCTTGCCGAGTGGGTCGCTCGGCTTCGCTACGACGATCTTCCACGCGATGTCGTCGATGCCACGAAGCTGCGGATCCTCGACGTGCTCGGCCTCGCGTTGGCGGGCAGCGAGACACGTTTCGGCCGCTCTATTCGCAAGGGCACTGTCGCACTTTCCCCTCCCGGTCCCTGCCGCATCGTCGGCAGCGGGGAGAAGGTTGGCCTGACCAGCGCCGCATTCGCCAACGCCTCGTTTCCGCAGGCGCTCGAGTTCGATGACACGCACAACGAATCGATCGTTCACATGAGCAGTCCGTCAGTGGCTGCGGCGCTCGCGCTCGCCGAGACTCGACCCGTCACCGGACAGGACGCCATCCTCT
>JAICEG010000331.1 GCA_025924295.1 Vicinamibacteria bacterium | reverse complement strand
CTACCCGCTCGCGTGTCTCGTTCGAGTTCAGCAGCGCATCGTCACGTCCCACGATCACCTGGACAGGCATCGGAAGCGCCGCAAGGTCGCCATCCGTGCAGCGCGGAATCCGCTCCATTGCTTGCTTTCTCGATGGCCAGGCCCGCCCACACATCGTCCAGCCATTCGGCATACGCGCACGATGCGAGCGGTGGTCGTGAGGGAGCGCTGAGGCCTGGCTCACCGATCATGTCGACGGCATAGACACGGAAGTGCTGTGCCCACACCGCCACGTCGCGCATCCACGCAGCGGAGTTACTGCCCGAGCCGTGGAACAACACGACGGGGAACGCCGATGGATCACCGCTGACGATGATGAAGGTCGTTCCCTGTCGCGTCGGTACGAGTCGCTGTTCGCATGGAACCGGCCAGCGTTCGAGCAGTCGACGATACTGCCCCTCGACGGCCTGGCGGCCGGCTTCCGACGTGTAGATCGCGGCCACGCTTCACCCGCTTGATCAACTTCGGTCGGCGTCCGCGAGCGCCGCGATGGTCCGAACCAGGTCGCACGTGAGCGCGGGGTTCGCCGTGATCATGATTCGCAGACGGCCGCGGTCGGCATCGTAGAGACTGTCGACGCGCGGAAAGTCGCCCTCACCGCGGCGCGAATTGAGGCCCGCCATGATCAGCGTGGTAATACGCTGGCTATCCTCCGGGCCGATCGCATCAACGTCCACGATGCTCGACACGAGCACTTGCCGGGTGCGCGAAACGGGTTCCGGGCGAGGGTCAGTCGCGGCACCCGCGAACTCATCCAGCGCCGGACGCGCAATGCGGTACTCCTTGCCGATGCGCTTCGCCGGCAGTCGACCCTCGCGAATGAACCGCCTGACCGTCTTCGCGTGGAGATTCAAACGTCCCGCGACCTCATCGACGGTGAAGAGTTGTTTACCCGACATGACGCCATTCATAGGACTTATTATCCTCTATACTTCCCTAATATCAAACTTCATGGGAATTATAGAGGACTAAATAGCCCAAAGACACCGCCAAAGGGAGGGCCGCATCATCGGCAGAGGCCGCGTGGTGCACCGCGACGGCGATGTCGCGCTTCTCGAGGCGTCGCTCAGTGACTCGGGTGCGACCATCGCCACGGCGACTGCCACGGCTCGCGTCATTCCACTCGCGCGAGCCAAAGACGCGGTCTGATGCCGCGTGTCAGTCGAAGGAGAAGATGTCCTTCTCTGCGGGTCGCTTCATCCCTTTCTCGTGGTACTCCTCCCAGATCTTCGCCCAGGGGCGGCCGAATATGTCGGGCTGTTTGTACCGGATCACGGTGCCGGGCGACACCGGCGTGGTCTTCCCGTCGATCGAGTAGATGGTCGGGTTGCACTCGATGAACGTGTACGGATCGCCGTCCTCGAATCCGCTCGTCCGCATGAGCGTGCGCGTCATCCGGATCGGTTCGACCAGCGCTTCGGGATCGTAAAAGATGCCTTCGTGATCGAGGCCGAGGAACTTGCCGACTTCGTCACGCCTCGGCGTGTAGATCTCGATGGTTTGCAGCTTGCTGGAGAACTCGGGGTTGCCGTGGACCTTCCAGCCCTGGATGTTCGAGGTCCAGGTGATCAGCGCGTCTCCGTCCCAGAAACCGATGGTCTCACCGTACCAGCGCGCCACGTCGGCTCCCAGCCGCGGCACAGCGCCCTCCATGTTGAAGGTGCGGCCGATGTGGACGTTGGTGATGAAGTTGTCCGCGTCGCCCGCCAGGAACTGGACCATCGTCGGCGTGACGATGACCGAGTGCGGCTGGTTGGTGACCGCGTGGTAGTGCCAGCGCCGCATGAAGCCTTCGGGCCAGCAGTACTGCGCCGGCCACTGCGGCGCGTTCGTGTGCGCGTCGTGATAGGCCTCCTGCACCATTCGCGTCTTGTACTCGTCGGTGAGCAGCGAGAGCAGCGTCGGATACTGATTCCACAGCAGCTCGGCGTACCAGTTCTGGCCGCGATGCCACACGTAGCGCCCGCTCCAGTCGCCCGGCACGGTGGCGTAGGTGTGCTGCGTCGGCCCGCCGCGCTGCCGCGCCTCGTCGAGCAGCGCCTCGTAGTGCGCCTGTGCCGTCGTGAACTTGTAGGGGCTGACAATCGCCTCGCGCGGGTAATCGCGATCGCAGTAGCCCCACGCGGCAGACGCCGGCGGCTTGTCGCCGATCATCTTGCCTCGCCACTGCTGTTCGAGACCATAGGGACTGTTGCACCGAAAGTAGCGTTTGTCGGTCCACAACGCACGGTCGGAGTAGAAGTCCGTCGACGTGAAAATGTCGACCTCGAGCGGCTCGATCCCCTCGGGTGCGGCGCCGTTGCGGGTCGCACCGAGAAACCCGTCGAGCCGGTTGCCGGTTGCCGGGCCGTCGAGCGGTCCCACCAGCCAGTGCTGTGACGGGTAGCCCTTGATCTCACGAGGCGGCATCGCCTCGATGTCATCGGCGCTCCGCCACATCTCCCACGGGATCGCCGGCATTACGGGCGCGCCGCGGCCTGCGCTCGTGACCTCCATGGGCGGCGTCTCGCGGGAGCACGACGTCAGCACGGCCACCATCACCGGAACACATGCGAAGCGGACGATTCTCGAGCTACTCATCTGCGACATGGCTGCCCATCATAGGACAAGTCCGCGCTTCGCCCTTCGCGCCGGGTCGGACAAGCGGTAGCATGGTCGCCTCTGAGGAGGACGCCGACGTGCGCGCAACCCTGACCATCACCTGCCTCGTCGTCTGGACCCTGGCCGCGGCGGCCCAGACCAAACCTGCTCCTGCACCCAACACGCAGAAGCCGGGGATGACACCGCGCCCGCCGCTGCTCTTCAGCGAGCCGTGGAAGCTCCCGCCGCACACCGGCGAGCAGACAGACGAAAACATGCGCTTCACGCCGGCCGTGGTGACCAATCCGCACATCGAGGTGAAACTGTATGGCACCGACGCCAGGGTGATTCGCGCGGCGGTGCACGAGGAGCGCTTCGATCTGTGGAACGGGATGACGACGTCACCGACCGCGATTACGCTGCGCGACCGCAGCAACTACGTCGATTTGACCGACGCGGCCCGGCTGCGATGGATTCTGCGAACGAACGCGATCCACTCGCTCAATCCGATCGTGAAGCTGGCCGACGGGAGACTGATCGTCGGCGACCGCACCATCACGACGCATGGCGAGTTCCTGACGGTCGAGATCGCCTTCAGCGGCATGCGCTGGTACGGGCTCGATCCGAACAAGGTCATCGTGCTCACCGAGGTGACCAACCCTGACCTGCGACGGGTAGACGAAGTCGGAGTGGCGATGCTCTCCCCAGGCGGCGGGCACGGCATTGCCGGATCGGCGAACCTCTCGAACGTGGAGCTGTTCGCCTATCCGGTGCCTCGGTGACGCGCTAAGAGATCGTCGCTTTCTGTTCCGTCTTCGTGAGGATGTTCGGCACGAGTGTCTCTGAGAATCCGCCGAGGAAGCACCAAATCACGAGGAGGCACCACTGCTGGTTCGGGACCAGGCCGTTAGAGCTGCTGCTGGCTAACGGTTCGTAGGCGAGCAGACTGAGATCCGGCCAGAGATTTCCCTCCAGCAGTCCGCTGCGGAAGAAGAAATACAAGATGGCCGCACCGCCGAGGCCGACCGAGCCACGCACGATGAGCGTGCGCCACGAACACGCGCTGCTGAGATCTTCCAGCGTGCCTTCCGACGTGCGACGCTGAGTATGCAGGAGCATGCTGAACGTCGCGCCAAAAAATCCCGACGCCAGCGCCACGATCAGCCCTGGATAGGTACGAAACCAGAATCCGGCTCCCAACTGACCGCCAGACGCCGAGTACACCTGCGCCAGGACAAAGACGAGCACCCCCACGATCACCGCGGTTATGAGGGTGAACGACGACCAGTTTCGAATCTTCATCATTTGTCGCCTCCAGGCTTCTCGGCCTCACTCGACGCCTCCGGACTTGCCGTCGGCGGACTCGCCGCAGCGCCCGGACCTGCCACGGCGACCTGGCCGTTGGCCGTTCTGGGCGCCTGGTGCGCAAAGAATTGAATGAACAACACCAGGAACAACGTCACCAGCGCCACCATGAACAACAGGCTGACGCGCAGCATCAGCCGCTTGCTGGCGCTCCGGTGATGCACGCGCTTGGAGTAGAACCACTGCATGTCGTTGAGCAGCCGGTGCAGGAGGATCCGCTTGTCGACCGGCTTGGCGGGGTCCTGCAGTTCCTTCGCGATCACGTCCACGAACTCCATCTTCAGTGCGCGCGCCTCGGCAAGCCGACGGTCCAACTCGGTCTGGAGCTGCTGCTCGGAGAGGATGAAGCACAGAAGCTGCTCGATTTCGTAGGCGTTGCGCCACGAATGCTGACTTTTGAACAGGCGCTCGATCCGTTCGTGCACGACCGAATTCGCCCCCGCCGGTGCACCCAGGTACATGACCGTCAGGGTCAGGTAGAACTGCTCGAGAAGATCGCCCTTGTGTGGTTCGTCGCTATCGACGTCGGCGTACGAAGCGAGTGCTGGATCGTCCGCGGACAACTCCGTCATTGCCATAGCCGTCCTGCCCTTCCGTTGCCTTGTTGACCGTGACCCGAGCCCGGATTCCAGATGCGAGCGGCGCGGGCTCTGTCTGCCTAAACGGTGGGCGGCGCCACAACGAACACCCTTCGTCTGCCATCGACTTCACGCGTGTGCGCGGAATGTCGTCGCCGGTGAGCGCGGGGTCGAGCCGATACTCGGTCCGTGAGCCATGACTCGTGGCCGCTGCGCCGGAGCGACGCTCTGTTTGTCGTTGTAGTGGTGTTGTTCGCGCTGCCGGATCCAGGCACCGGCTGGAACATCGGCTTTTCCGCGACCGCCACCAAGGGCGTGCTCGCGGTGGCCGCGGTATTGGCGTGGATACGCTTCCGGGTATTCGGGCGTCCCTGATGCAGTCCCGGGAGCCGTGAGCGACGCGTCTGAATCCCGAGTGCTTCAGCCCGTTCGTGCTGGCCTTGCGCGACGTCCTGTCGTCTGCTGACGCGGACTACTTCCGCTGTCACGATTGCGGCAGCTTGCCTGCTACTTTTCGCGAGTCAATCCTTCAGCGCAGGCGAACTCCCTGAGCTCGTCGTTCCCCTTGCTGGCCTTCCGGTAGGTGCGAACCGTTTCCCACGGTTTGATGAGCGCTTTCGGATCGGTCACCGTGATGCGATCCTCGAGCAAGCCCGGACCGACGAAGCGAATACGCTCCCGGACCACCATCTGGTCGCTGTGCGGGGAGAAGCCTTCGATGAACGAGTCGGCGTGCAGTGCGACGGTCTCGACGACGAGCGTGTCCCCTTCCCAGTGGCCGGTCGAGTAGCCCGCGTACGTCGGGTCGTCGAGGTGCTTCTGTGCCGGCTTGCGACCGTCCAGGTACACGCGCCGAAGCGCGTCGTTCAGTTCGCTGAAGAACGTAATCTTGTCCTTTGTCTGCATCACCTCCATGCCGTAGGCCATGTTCATCATCGCCGGCACACCGGGCGGCAGACATTTGGCGTTGTTGTCGTATTCGTACGAACCGGACATTCTCGACTTTCGGATCACTTCCCACTTCGCCATGTATTCCGGCGTGAGCGCGGGCGCTTCCGGCGATCGTCCCTGTGAGCCGTCGGAGACGGGAGCCGATTGAGTCGGCCTTGCGGGCGTCGCCGGCGGCGGCCCCCCGGCGCGCTGGCCGCGGCCACCGCCGCGCCCCTGCTGCACCGGGTAGTAGACACCGGAAAAGTCAGGCGTCGCTGACGAGGAACTCTGCGCGAATACCACCGGTGCGAGCTCCGTGCACAGTCCCGCGAGGCACGCGACAATCAGACACGCGGTCGGGCGCGGCATGACAACCCCCTCTTTCCGTCGACCCCGAGACGGTGATCCTTCAGTTTTCATCGAAGCGAGGCTGATTCGACAGGATGGTCCCGTCCGCTTTGGTGACGCGCGCGAT
>JAICEG010000330.1 GCA_025924295.1 Vicinamibacteria bacterium | reverse complement strand
TCAGTGGCACAAAGCAGCTGAGCACGACGAACCATGCCCAGATCTGATTCGGCAGCGACTGTGGCAACACAACACTCTGCGCAGGCGAGGACGCAGCTGATTGCGCAGCCGTCTTTAGTGCGTCGGCACCGCTGGGGCTGATGAGACGACGATAGGGTTCAGTGTCGACCATGATGCCGCCGCCAAAGAGCAGCAGCCACAGGAGCAGTACGCCGAATCCGATCGCCACTTCCCAGGCAGACAGGCCGCTCGAAGGGCCGGGAGCAGGCTTCGTTGTCGGGCTGGAAAGTTGAATCGACGGCCGCGAACCAGACGAGACGGGTTCGATGCCGATCTGTCGCTGCGATGAAGGTGCTGGTTGCATGACGTCCTCTCGAGGAACGACTCGTCGCCCACTCCCTCAGTCTGTTATGGGGTAACGATTTTGCGCGGCAACCTGAACAATACATGGTCGCAGAGCATGAAGGGAAGGTTTGGGCTTCACAGCCCTGGACCACAGAAACCGTTCAGGGCTCGCAATGGGTTGACGTGAGGTGGGCTCGGGGCGTCCAGGTATTGCCCTGCGATTTTCTCGGCTAGCGAGACCGTCCGAATAACTCGCCCCCGTCGATGACGGTGGCCCTGGTAGGGCCGTAGCCGCTGATCGCCACCCAGGTGTCTTCATCCAGCGCCCCGTCGTAGTGCGGGCCGCCCTTGGGATGTCGCATGAAGTCGCCGGGCTTCAACGGGACCGTCTGAGCCGGCCGGAACACCTCGCCTTCGTCTGTGTACCACGTCCCTCGCAGCACGATGATGTAGCGCTCGTCGGGGTGATAGTGCGGACGGCTCATGACGCCAGCAGGGAAGTGATTGATCGTGAGGTAGTAGCCTGGCTTCGAGGGATCACCCTCGACGACCGCGGTCTCGACGCCGAGTGTGTTGCCCTCGGTGGGCCGCCACGTCAGCTTGTCGAACTCGACGCGAAGGAATGGCCGTTCGGGATATCCAGTCGGCAGCGTCACCGTCCCGGACGAACCATCGGGAGTCGCAGCGGCCGCGGGAGCAGCGCTTTCAGTACCCGCAGGGGCTGACGTCGACGGCGCACCGCAGCCAATGACCGATAGAGCCGAAAGACACACAGCCACAACTCTCACCTGCGACAGCTTCATCTGTACTCCTCTGGAGTCCCCTGGTCCTAGTCCTGCTCGAACATGTGAGCCTGATACGGGAAGCCGTTCATGGCCAGGCGGCACGAGCGCATCCCCTCGCTCCCGCCGAAGCTCGCCAGGTGCCACGTCTGCCGCGGCACATAGACGACGTCGCCTTCGTCGGCCTCGAACTCCTGCAACCCCTCGATGTTGTAGCGAATCTTGCCGAGCATGATCAGCCAGAACTCGCCGCCCTCTTCGTGATAGTGGCCCTTGTTGCCGGGCTGCGGCTTCTGGTACGGCCCCATGATGATGTTGGCGAAGCTCCGATCGTCCGTGACGAACGCGCCACCGCGCTCCTCGCCGGCCACCACCTTGTTGAAGTCCACCACCGGCCGATTCTGTGCGTCGAGCGCGCCGCGCCCGCCGGTGACTCGCGTCGGGACGTACTCGAAGCCCGGCACCGGGGCCGGCGTCTCGTCCATCGGATACAGCTTGCGCGCACGCGTCACGTTCACTTCGAAGCGAAGCGCGGGCTCGGTGCCGACGTTTTCGATCTGATAGAGCGTGCGATACGGGACCTGCACCATCACGCCCTTGGTCGCGACGATCGGCTCGCGGCCTTCAACCGTGAAGCGCAGTGAGCCCGACTGCACGATCCACCACTCACGGGTGTCACCGTTCATCCGTCGTGGCGTCTTACGTCCGGGCCCCATCGAGATCCACTGCGCGAACAGGCTTTCATCGTCGACGATCGTCTCGGCCCAATCCGTCTGGCCATGGTGACGCGCCAGCACGTCGCGGAGCTTTGTGTGCGGCCGGTGCACGCCTGTCCACCCGGGCGACTTCGCTTTGGGCGACATGACCAGCAGGGGAGTTTCCTGGCGCGCCGGGGGCCTGGCCGCCGCACCAGTTGCGGTCTGGCCAGTCGAGTCCGTGCCTGCGGCGGCGACGAGCACGGCCAGTCCCATGGCCCAAAGCCGCCAGGTGTCGTACCCCCGTTTCGATCGATTCATGTCGCTCTCCTGGACGCGAATCCAGCTCGTCGCGGTGAGCCGGCGAGGTGAATTGTATGCGCTCGGCTTGGTCCTTGGTGCTTGGTGCTTTGTTCTTGGTCCGTCCTTATTGGTCTCTGGTCCTGAGTCCTGTGCCGGGGGACCAGAGACCAAGGACTACACTCAGAAGCTGAACTTCACCCCGATCTGCAGTTCGCGCATCGGCGTTCTCGTGGTGCTGATCGTGCCGAACAGCGCGGGGTTTGCCATCGACAGGACCGGGTCGCCCCAAACCGGGCTGTTGAACGCGTTGAAGGCCTCCAGCCTGAACTGCAGGCTCTTGCTTCCGCCCAGCCTGACGTTGCGCATCAGCGACATGTCGACGGTGAAGATCCCCGGCCCGGTGACGATGTTCCGGCCGGCGTTGCCGTAGGTGAACTGCGCCGGCACTTCGAATGCGGCGGTGTTGAACCACTGCTGCGGCGTCCTGGCGCCGTCGTTGGGATCCTGGCCGGACACCAGGTTCGGACGGTACGTCTGGCTACCTGTATTGGGGAAGTCCTGGCCAGCGGCCGGGTCTCTCGGGAAGCCGCTCGACTTGTTGATGATCGCGCTCACTTGCCAGCCGCCGAGAACGGCGTTGCCCACGCCTTCCTGCAGGAACGGCTTGTCCGCACCGAACGGCAGCTCGTAGAGCGCCGACACAACCATGCGGTGGCGCACGTCGAAGATCGAGGGCCCCCACTCGCACTCGAAGCAGTTGCTGTTCTGGGGGAACAGCGCGTCGCCGTTGAGCACGCGGATGCCGCTGCCGTTGTCCGTGGACTTCGACAGCGTGTGGCTGAAGAGCACCGACAGTCCCTGGTCGAGTCGTCTCGTGATCTTCAGGCCCATCGAGTTGTACTTCGCCTCGGCGACGTTGCCGATCTCCTGGACCTTGGTGAACTCCGGGTACGGCCGCCGGGTCTGGGGGTTGCCGGGGCCTGGAACCGGCTCGTTGGCGTCGAACATGCGCTCGAGCCGCTTGCTCCGCGATCCGAGATAGCCGATCTCTATGGCCGTCACCCGACCGAGTTGTCGCTGAACGTTGAAGACGTACTGGATCATGTACGGCGTCTTGCGGTCGTACATGTTGCCGAGCACGTAGTGCTGCGAGATGCAGACGATCGGCGGCTGAACGTTGCAGGGATTGCTGCCCGACCCGACAAACGGCGCGTCCCAGTTCAGATTCAACCGCAGCGGGTCCGACGTGTCCTGACGACGGCCGACCGCGTTGCGCGCCATGTCGAACCGCGGATTGCCGGTGTCCTGCATGTAGAAGATACCGGCGCCGGCGCGGACCGACCAGGCGTCGCTGGGGGTCCACGCCCATCCGACTCGCGGAGCGAAGTTCAACTTGTCGTCATCGACGAGACGCCCGCCCAGCGTGCCGTCGCGGGCGACCTGGATGTTCGGATTGAACCGGATATTCAGATCTTCGTAGAAGTCGCCCTCGCCGATGCGGATGAGCACGGGATGACGCGACTGATCCGCGACCGGCAGTCCCTGGTCGCGATAGGGAAGATAGGCGTTGATCAGCGTGCCGCCCTTGTCGAGCCACGGCGGCGTGTATTCGTAGCGCAGCCCGTAGTCGAGCGTCATGTTCGGGCGCATGCGCCACGTGTCGTTGAAGTAGTAGGTCTGGCTGATCGAGCGGAACCTCGTGGTGGCGAGCGCAACGGCCGCTTCCGACAGGCGCTGGTAACCGAGCAGGAAATCGGCGAACGCCGCGGCCCCAGGCGTCGCCGCTCCAGTGAAGGAACCAGTGGCCCGCCCGTCGAACTGGAACGCCCCTCGCGAGAACTGATTGCCGTCCTGGTTGAAGTGATCGAACCGGATGGATCCACCGAGCTTGAACGAGTGGGTGCCGCGGATCCAGGACAGGTTGTCGACGAACTCGAACACCTTGTTCCGGTTGGTGTAAGGACCCTCCGTGCTGTCTCCGAAGCCGTTGTATCCCGAGATGTTGATGGCCGGGATGCCCCACGACTCCGGCGGTCCGGGAGTGATGCCGGGGATGCCAAGCTCGGACACGACGTCGCGTTCGTACGCCAGCTCGCGACCGTAGGTGTTGAAGAAGGAGTTGAACCCGAAGCGGAACTCGTTGAGCAGCGTCGCCGACAGCGTGCGCGTGTTGCCAACCATCACCTGGTGCACGCTGTTCAGCAGCTTCGAGCCGTTCAACATCAGTGCCGGCGTCACCTCATCGTCGTGGCCGTAGCTGTATCGGCCCATCCACGTCGACGCCGAGTTCTGGACGAAGTCCATGCGCTGCGTGAACTGCTTCCGGTCGATTGTGCGATTCTGCTCGGAGAGGTAGTTGAAGCCTCCGCTCGGTGCCTGGTTCGGTGCGGGATAGAACTCGAGCAACTGCTGCGACGTCGGGTGAATGCGATTGGCGGGAATGACGTTGCCCGGAAACGTTCGACAGGATCGGGTCGTGCCAGCAACCGTGCACGTCGCAGGATCGATCAACGGCGTAGCGACCGCCGAAAAATCGCCCCTTCGCATCGCATCCGTCGGGAGGTTGAAGTTGTTCAGGTTCGTCTTCCGATCGATGTAGCCCTCGTAGTTCGACATGAAGAACAGCTTGTTCCTCATCACCGGGCCACCCGCCGTATACCCGAACTGATGCCAATTGAATGGCGCCTTCGGTGCGTCGGCCTGCGCGGCTGTGAACGCGTACGGACGCGCGTCGAACTCATCGTTGCGAAGGAACTCGAACACGGTGCCATGGAAGGCGTTCGAGCCCGACTTGGTGACGACGTTCACCTGGCCGGCGGCGCGGCCGAACTCCGCCGAGTAGACGCCGGTCTGCACCTTGAATTCCTCGAGCGCATCGACCGACGGCAAGAGATGTAGGTGTTGAAATTCACGTCGGTGTTGTCGACGCCGTCGAGCGTGTAGTAGTTGAACTCCCGCCGCTGGCCCGAGATCGAGATCTGCTGGTTGGCCCGTGAGCCGCCCTGTCGATCGCCGGCCTGGCCGGGCCCCGCAAACCCGGCACTGACGTTGGGGCTCAGCGCAATCAGGCTGAGATAGTTGCGGCCGTTCAGCGGCAATTCGACAATCCGCCGGTTCTCGATGACGGTGCCGACCGTCGCGTTCGAGGTGGCGATGAGCGTGGCGGCCGCGGAGACCTCAGCCGTTTCCGTGAGCGTCCCCAGTTCGAGCGTGACGTCGACGCGAAGCGTTTCCTCGACGTGCAGCTCGACGGCGTTCTGCACCGTCTTGAACCCGGTGAGCTCGACCTTCACCTGGTATGTGCCAGGAGGCATTGCGGGAAACGTGTAGGCGCCGGCTTCGTTGCTGGTTTGCGTACGGACCGCGTTGGTCGCCATGTTCTGTGCGGTCACGGTCGCACCAGGAATCGTGCCGCCCGACTGATCCTTCACCTCTCCGGTGATGGTGCCGAGGGTTTGGGCGTAACCAGGGGTGCCGAGGAAAAGCCACACGACAACGCCGAGAGCACGTGGAGACATGCGCCGCTCCTTATGGAAGTAAGAGGGCGGCAACGCGATGGACCCGACGACCAGGCGGTAGAAATTCGGCTGACAGCCGATGACGAATGCTTAAGGGCTGACTGTATAGTCCCCTGCGATGGCGCGGGTCAAGGACTTCAAGAAGATAAAATATTTGAACGACTCCAAAGTTCGATCTAGGATGTAGCCGTGGCCCTCGACCCGGCTGATCTGCTTCGGCAACGCGGCATCCAGGTCACCGCGCAGCGACTCGCCGTCCTGCGGGCGGTCTCAGGTGAACCGCACATCACTGCCGATGCTGTGGCCGAGGTAGTCAGGACAGAGATCGGTGCGATCTC
>JAICEG010000329.1 GCA_025924295.1 Vicinamibacteria bacterium | reverse complement strand
GGGTTGATGCGCTCGTAGCGAAGTCCATAGTTCAGCGTGACCCTCGGTGTGAGTCGGTATTCGTCCTGCGCGTAGAGGCTGGCGCCCCAGAGTTCGATCCCGCGCTCGAAATCACCGAGGCCCTGATAGAAGACGACCGGCGCGCCCAGCAGCAGGTTGGCGATTGCGTTGTTGGTCGGAAAGTTACTGGCGAACACGTAGAAGGCATTCGGCGCGATCCCCTGGACCATATCGATGCCCGTGCGCCTGAGGTCGCCGCCGATCTTCACCAGGTGCGAGCGATTGGTCCAGGTCATGGAATCCTGGATCTCGAAGGTGCCCTGCGTCGTGTTGCGCGGCCCGGTGATCGCTCCCCCGATCGGCGAGTAGCCGGCGACGTTGAAGAACGGCGGCCCCTGGCCCACGTCGTTGGTCGAGCTGTAGCCAAAGCCAAAGGCGCTGGGCGGCGTCTGGTTCAGCCGCTGGTCGAAATGGAACTTGTGATGCAGATAGGTCACGCGCAGCGAATTCGTCATCGCCGGCGACACGATGTGCGTGCTGGAGAGCGTGCCGATGTGCGTCGCCAGATCGTCACGCGTCGGGAAGCCGGGTGCGTCGGTGCCACGGACAGAGACCGGGTTGATGTTGTGGCCGCCGGAGTACGAGTATCGGACGAAGAACTGATTGTTCGCTGACGGCGTGAAGTCGATGCGCCCGCCGGCCTGATCGAGTACGTTCGTGATGAGCACCGTCTCGCGGTAGAGCGTCGGCGCGATGTTGGCGCGCGGATACATGTTCATCACGTTCAGCGCAACCGGATTCTGCGCCCCAGCCGGAATCCTGTTGCCGGGGATCGGTACGCCACCTGCGGCGAAGTTGATGAGCGGCCCGCCGATGTCGGAGAAGTCACCCGTGCGCTGCAGATCGCTCGGCACCGTCGCCGTCGTCGTATAACCCTGCTTGTTCCGGAAGCCTTCGTAGTAGCCGAAGAACTGCAGGCGATCCTGCGTGATGGGGCCGCCGAGGGTGCCGCCGAACTGGTTCTGACGGAGTGGTTCGACGTCTTCCGAGAAGAAGTTGCGCGCGTCGAAGACGTCGTTGCGGATGAACTCGTACAGGTTGCCGCTGAACTGGTTGCCACCCGACCGGGTCACGACGCTCGTCGTAGCGCCGCCGGTCCCGCCATATTCGGGTGGTGCGCTTTGCGTCAGGATGCGGAACTCCGCGATCGCCTCGACCGGCAGCTTCAACGCATAGCCGCCGTCCATTCGATTGATGTTCTGTCCGCCGTCGACGAGGTACATGTTCGACTCGGGACGCATACCGTTCACCGCATAGGCCTGGCCCTGGCGAAGGCTGCCGCCCGCGGTGGCCACGCCCGACGTGAGCGGCGCCACACCTGTCTGCAGCAGCCCAAGCTGCGTGAAATTGCGCCCGTTGAGCGGAAGGTCGACCAGCTCGCGGCCGGTGACGACACGCCCCAGCGCGTTGGTCGTGGTGTCCACGAGCTGCGCACCACCCGAGACCGTCACCGTCTCGGCCAGTGTCGGTAGCTCGAGTTGCGCGTTGAGGCGAAGCACCTGACCCAGGTTGACCTGAATCGCCTCTCGCACCATCGTGGCGAACTTCGGCGCCTCGATCGTGATCGTGTACTGGCCGACCGGCAGCAGTAGGAGGCGATAGAAGCCAGCGGAAGCCGTGACCGTCTCTTTGGTGAAGCCGGTCTCAGGGTTGATAGCGGTGACGCGCGCGCCGACGAGCGCGCTCGACGTGCGGTCGGTGACCGCACCCTCGATCGATCCGGTGGTGTCCTGCGCGCCCGCGCTGACGGCCGCCACGAGCAGGCATACCGTCAGTGCAACGATCCGACCTGTCATTTCTGCTGTCCTTGAAGAGTTGAAGCGGCGTATCCGTGCTGCGCGACGATGGCGGCGCGCTGGCGGTAGAAGTTGGGATCCTCGGGCATCCAGGTGGCGAGCCCGTCGACGTAGCGGTTGCACAGGCAGAACACCGCCGCGATGAGCACGGTGTCGTGAATCTCGAGGTCAGTCGCACCATGACTGCGTGCGCGGGCGACGTCCTCCGCCGTGACGGCCTTGCCGCTCTCGGCCGTTTTGCCTGCGATGACGAGCAGCGCTTTCAACTTGTCCGAGATCGGCGCGCGCTCCGGATCGCATTTCACCCTGATGACGAGCTCCTCGTCGCCATGCAGATGATGTGCGGCGATGGCGCCATGGATCGTCTGGCAGTAGCGGCAGTCGTTCTGTGCTGAGACGTAGGTGGCGATCAGTTCGCGTTCGCCCGCCGTGAGCGAGTGAGGGCCGCGGAGAAGGACGTCCACCAGCTCGTTGAGCGGCTTTGCCGTCTCGGGCCGGAACGCCATCGGGCCGCGGATGCCCGGCAGTCCTTCAGGAAGATTGATGTGAGGCATATGTCGTCAGTCGCGGATGTATCCGCGCGCGGCCAGAGCCTTGCCTTGCGCCCGATGCGCGTCGACCGACATCACCGGCACACCGGTCGCGGTGATCCAGCGGTTGTAGAAGTTGAAGAGCGCACACGTCGTGATCGCGTAGTAGATCGCCTCGTCATCCCAGCCCGCGCCACGGAGCGCCTCGATGTCATCGGCGTTGACGGCCGGCAGCGTGCGCGTCACCTTGCCGGCGAATCGCAGCAGCTCCCGCGTCTTCTCGTCGAGCGGAGCGTGGTCGACGTCGCGCAGCGCTGCCCACACGAGCGTCTCGTCTCCCAGCAACTCGCTGGCAGCCGCGGCATGTGCCTGCGTGCAGAACGCGCAGTCGTTCTGGTACGACGTGTAGGCCGCAATCAGCTCGCGCAGGCCTGGACTCATGCTGGCCGGCGTCCGGAGCACGCCGTGCGTGAAGCGCGCCAGGTGGATGGTGAAGTCCTGTTGAAACGCGAAGAGATCCCAGATCTTCGAGTACTCCTGATTGCGGTCCTGTGCTGCCGCGATCAGGTCGTGATAGATGCCGGACTGGTGATGGCGTTCGACGCCGGGAAGGTAGAGCGCTGTCGTGTTACGCGTTGCGCCGGACATATCCTTCTTTGGCCATGCGCTGTCCCATCTGGTCGTAGGCGGCTTCGTCGCGCGGCGTGAACGTGGCCAGGCCGTCGACGTACCTGTTGAACATGCTGAAGGCGGCGGCGATGAGCACGGCGTCGTGGATCTCGACGTCCGTGGCGCCGGCGGCGCGCGCACGCTCCACGTCGGATGCGGTCACGTTCCTGCCGCTCTCCTGGACCTTGGCAGCGATCGCCATCAACGCCTTGAGCTTGGGCGACACCGGTGCCGAGTCGAAGTCGCGCTTGACGGCGTCGACGACGTCGTAGTTCCCGCCCAGGTGATGGGCGGCAGCGGCCCGATGGCTCGCCTGGCAGAAGTGGCAATCGTTGCGATCGGAAACGAGCGTCGCGATCATCTCGCGCTCGGCGCTGGTCAGCGTGTTGGCGCCGCGCAGGAGCACTTCCGCGAGCTCGCGCATTGGCTTGGCTGTTTCCGGCCGGAACGCAAAACCGCTGGTGATTCCGGGCAGACCTTCAGGGAGGGAGATGTGAGGCATCGGGTGAATGGCGATTGTAGGAAGCCCCCCGGGGGAGCCTCAATACTGCGAAGGAACTAGCGAGGCGCAGCGAGTCACAGTGTCCGCTTGCCCCGCCTTTGGCGGGGCGTTTGACGAAAAATTGATGCGACGGGGTCGGGGCCGGGACGTATCGTGTGCGCACCGAGAGGGATCGATGGAAGGTCTACGATTCTGCACACGACCGATCCGGGCGGCGGGCGTCCTCGGCGCAGTCGCATCGACAAAGGGCACACGGAAGGGCTCGAACCCAGGATCACGGAAGAACTCGTGAAGCTGATGCGGTCGGCACGTGGTGGGAAGATCCAGCAAGGTGGGTGAATATGCGCACGCGACTGTTCTCGATCCTCATCGTCATCGCCTCGGTCGTTCTCGCGAGTGGCCAATCGGGGTTACCGGCAGACATTCATCCGGAGTCGCTGTCGCGGCTCCCGCCTGTACAGCGCGACAACCTGAGCGATGAAGACAAGCGCATCTGGGATGCGATCGCGGGCGGGCGCGGGATGCCGCGCACCGGGCCGGCGGCGGTCTCGATGCACAGCCCGAAGGCGGCTGAGCCGATTCACGAACTGAATCAGTACCTGAGGAAGACGGTCGCCGGTCCGCGCTTCTTCGAGCTCTCGGCGCTCATTGCCGCGCGCGAATTCGATCAGCAGTACGAGTGGTCGGGCCACGAGCCGGCCGCCCTGCGTGCCGGTCTCGAGCAGTCGGTGATTGACGTCGTGAAGTTCGACCGGGAGGTCAGCGGGCTCTCCGAGAAGGACGCGACCGTCATTCGACTGGGACGGGCTCTCTTCCGCGACCACAAGGTGAACTCGCAGCTGTGGGCCAAGATGGTGGAGCTCTTCGGCCGTCAGGGCGCCGTTGAGATCACGACCATCATGGCCGACTACGCCATGGCCGGGTTCCTGCTGACGGCGGTCGACCAGCAACTGCCGCCGGACCGAAAGGCGATGCTGCCGCCGCGGAAATGATGACGTTCGAGCGTCTCAGCATCTATGCTGAATACGGTTGAAGCAACCGGCGTTCGATTCCGTTCTCGTCGTTTCGTTTGGCGGGCCCCAGGGACCTGACGACATCCGCCCGTTCCTGGCCAATGTCCTGCGCGGCCGGCGCGTCAGCCCGGAGCGCGTGGAGGAAGTGGCCCACCACTACGAGCTCTTCGGCGGTGTCTCGCCGATCACGGCTATCACGCGTCTGCAGGCCGAGGGTCTGCGCGTGCGCCTGGCGGCGGCCGGTCATCCGCTGCCGGTCTACGTCGGCATGCGCAACTGGCATCCGCTGCTTCCCGACACGCTTCGGGATCTGCGCGCCGCAGGCATGAGGCGCGCCGTCGGCTTCATTGCCGCGGCACAACATTCCTATTCGAGTTGCCAGCAGTACCGCGAGAACGTCGTCGCGGCACGGACCGAGTTGCGCCGCGATGGCGATGACGTCGATGTGACGTTTGTCGGCAGCTGGTTCGATCATCCGCTCTTCATCGCCGCCAATGCGGCGCATGTGCGCGACGCGATCGCACGGCTGCCCGAACACGTCCGCTCGAACGCGCGGTTGATCTTTACTGCGCACAGCATTCCCGTTCAGATGGCCGTCGTCTCACGCTACGAACAGCAGTTGCGGCGATCCGCGCAGCTGGTGGCCGACGCGGTCGGCATGCACGACTGGACGGTCGTCTATCAGAGCCGCAGCGGTAGGCCAGGCGATCCCTGGCTCGAGCCCGATATCTGCGACTACCTGCGACGCGAACGCGTCGCCGGCCTCGCAGCCGCAGTGATCTGTCCGATCGGGTTCGTGTGCGATCACATCGAGGTGTTGTACGACCTCGATCGTGAAGCGGCCGACGTGAGCCGCGAGGTCGGCCTACCCATGGCGCGCGCCGAGGCGGTCAACGACGATCCGCTGTTTCTCGACATGATGGCTGACGTCGTGCTCCGGACGATTGCACGGTACGAGACCGGCCGGCCACTGCCGTTCGCGGCTCTGGGTTCTCGTCCAGGCCCTTGAGGAAACCACGAAGGCCACGAAGGATCAAAGCCACGAAGATCACGAAGGTTCAAGCCACGAAGACCACGAAGCAGCCGTTCGACGGGCTGCCAACGGCAGCGCGCGTGAGGCAAGGCGCCGATGCGCACGCTCTCTGGGGGTCGTAATAGCGTGCGCATAGCGTCTTGCTTCGCGCGCGGCCAGCCTGCACTGCGAGGCTACACGTGCAGGCTGGCCCGTCGAACGGCTGCTCCTTCGTGTCCTTAGTGGCCTTATATCTTCGTGGTTTGTACGTGAGGCGAGCATGCTCTTGGCTCTCGATGTCGCGATCGTGCTGCCGGCCGAAGCTTTGTAGCGCGCCTTCGTGCTGATTGCGGATCTTGACGATGCAGAAACACAAGGTATACGTCTGGTCTGCAACCTGTTGCCGCACGTCACTCT
>JAICEG010000328.1 GCA_025924295.1 Vicinamibacteria bacterium | reverse complement strand
TCAGTGTGAGCAGCAGCACGAACTGCTGCCCCACTGTCAGCTCGATGCCAGCGGCCTGGGCCACGAAGATCGCCGTCAGCGACAGATACAACGTGCTGCCATCGAGGTTGAAGCTGTAACCCGTCGGCATGACGAACGCCACGATCGGTCGCGGAACGCCGAGGCGCTCCATGGCCTCCATCGCCCGTGGCAGTGCGGCCTCGGAACTGGTCGTGGCAAATGCGATCGACACCGGCTCGGCCACCGCCTCGATGAAGCGGCGAATCGGGACTCGCGCGATGAGCGCCACTGGTAGCAGCACGGTGACGACGAAGATCGCGACGGCCACGTAGAAGGTGGCGAGCAACTGAAAGAGATTCACGAGAATGCCGAGCCCCAGCTGGCCGACCGTGTAGGCAATCGCCGCTCCCACACCAATCGGCGCCATCAGCATCACGATCCCGGTGAACTTGAACATCGTGTCGGCGAGGCTCTCCGCGAAGGCGAGCATCGGACGACGTTTCTCGTCCGACAGGAGCGCGAGCGCGACGCCGAAGAGCACGCTGAAGACGACGACCTGCAGCATCTCGGCTTCGGCGACCGCCCTCGCGATGTTCTCCGGGAACGTGTCGAGCACGATGTCCTGCCAGCTGCGCTCCCCCGGCTGCTGAATCTGCGTCGTCTCGACGGCAGCAGGCAGCGTCACGCCGACGCCCGCGCGGCTGATGGTGATCGCGGCCCATCCGATGAAGAGCGCCAGCGTCGTGACGATCTCGAAGTAGATGAGCGCCTTCACTCCCATCCGGCCGACCTGGCGCAGATTCGAATGGCCGGCGATGCCGACGACGAGCGTCGCAAAGAGCAGCGGGGCGACGATGGTGCGGATGAGGCGCAGGAAGATCTGCGCCAGGACGCGGAGGCCCATCGCGACCTCGGGAAAGTCGTGGCCGACCTCGGCACCGATGACCATCGACACGAGAATCCAGATCGTCAGCGAGCGCCGCTGCGCCGCGAAGGCGCAGAGCGCGGCGATGGCCAGCCAGCGGGAGGCGAATGCGACGGTCGGATTGACGGTGATACCGATGAAATCGAGAACGGCAATGACGGCGGCCAGCGTGATCGTGATGAGGAGGGCGCCCAGGAGCTTCGGCATCCGCATGTTATACTTCGATGTTCCTGCCTTTCGACGAGTTTCCAGCCTGCGGAAGTGGCGGAATTGGCAGACGCGCTAGCCTCAGGAGCTAGTGGGCGCAAGCCCATGAAGGTTCGAGTCCTTTCTTCCGCACCATTCGACGCGGCCTCGCCCTCGGCGAGGCCTTGCTCATGGCAAGCCACACGAAGGTTGGCCATCGTGCCGCATCACAATCGACCCATTCTCAATAGAGGTTCTTGAGAACCAGGCGGCAGGACCCGAACCAACACGATTGAATTGTCGGAGTTGAAACAGCTTCCGCTCAATACGAAGCGCGACAATCTTTTCACGTTGCACCATGTGACGACGCGTGACTGCTGCGGACCTTCAGGAAATCAACAAGCCGAGTGCGTAGTTCATTCCCCACCTGCGCCAGACGTCGTCGTAGTTGGCGGGAATGGCGGCTCCGGTAGACCAGGCGATGTTCCGCCACTGCATCCGCGAATCTTCGCTCATCTCGAAACCAGCATTCGTCAGTCTGCGAAGGCTGCGGGACGACCGCCGGCAGCGTGCGCAATGCGCGAAACGGGTCGTCGAGGAAGGTAAAATGGCGCAGTAGACACGTCATGTCGACGACGAATCGGTGGTCGGCTGCCCAGATGTCGGTTCGCGCCGCGATGGCGGCGATCATCCTGACCGCGCTCCTGTCGTTCTCATCCATCGTTCCCGAGGGCCCCGACAAAGTTCGGTGGACTGGACTCTTTTGGCTGTCGGTCTACGCGAGCGTGATGCTCGCACAAGCCGCATGGCTCGGATGGCGCTGGCTCACCGCACGCCACGCCACACGCGCGTAGCGACGCGGCCGCGCGAGGGTGGACGACGATGCCGTCGAGCTTTATAGTTCACCCATGGACTACCAACTCATCGCCCTGATCGCCATCATGGCGGGGACCGTTCTCCTGGTCGTCAAGCAGCGGCTGTGGTGGGGTCCCGGTGGTTCGGTCAGCCCGTACCATCAGGTGTTCTCATCCGGTGCAGCCGGTCTGTTGTTTTTCGTCGCCGGCGTGATTGGTTGGGACCTGAAATACAGCCGCGGGTGGTTCCAGGGCACGAGATGGGTGGACGGTCCGATCTGGTGGGAGATCGCCCTCGGCGCCGCGCTCCTGCTCGTGGCATTCGCGCTGGCGCGCCGAGTGCCGGAGCGCCCCATGTCGCGCTAGCACGGTCAGAGGCATGCTCTACTTCAAGAGTGCGCTGGTCGGTCTCTTCACCGCTTTCGTCGCCATCGTCATCGTGATCCTGGCGATGCTTCGTTTCGCGTACGGTGAGGGAAGCGGCTCGATGTCCGTATACATCGGGTCGTGGCAGATTCTGGCCGCCGGCGTGATCGGGTTCGCCATTGGCTTCTGGCTGACGCTGCGACGCGGACGGGTGCTGGTACGAAACGCATGAAGGAACTGCCGATCGCCTGCACGTTGACTCCGCGCGAAATGGCAGCACGCGCATCGACGCTGCTGCCCGGTCTGCTGTCCCGCGCCCGCGAGTTCCAGGATCTTCCCGAAGGCGTACGGGTTCGCTTCGATGCCGCGACCGACACCCTTCATCAGATCGTCGCCGTCATCGACGCGGAACGACAGTGCTGCCGGTTCCTGCAGTTTCAGCTCACCGTCGAGCCCGATGGTGGACCACTCTGGCTGGACGTGAGCGGACCTCCGGGGACGAAGGACTTTCTGGCCGGCCTCAGATCAGATGCGTGATGTTCGGCTCGACGCCGAGCAGCGCCTTGCCGTAGACCTCGAGATTCACCTGCCACTCGGTGATCGCATGATGACTGGCGGTGTGGACGTCGCGCCACAGACGCTGCATGCGGTTCGAATCGGCGAGGCTCGAGGTCCCGTGTGCTGCCACGAGCACTTCGACCGCCTCACGACAGTACTTCGCGACCAGTGCAGTATCGATACGAACCCTGGCGCGAGCCGTGAGATCCATATGGCGGCTCTGCCCGGCGGCGCGATCCAGGTCGTCGGCCGCGCGCTGCGCATGCAGGATGGCGGTGTCGATCTTCATCGCCGCTTCGGCGACCAGCATCTGGAAACCGGCGGACTCGGCCTGCTTTGGAAAGTTGGTGTGCGTGATGCCGCGCGAGCGCGACTTTCCGATTACATGCTCGAGCGCAGCGCGCGCAACGCCGATCTGTGAACCGGCGAGGATCAGCACCGTGAAGGGCACGAGATCGGCGCGATAAATCTCTTCATCCTTGAACTCGGTCCGGTAGTTGCCGCCGAACGCCTGGGGGTACGGCAGGAACCGATGCTCGGGCACGAACACGTCCTTCGCGATGATCGTGTTGCTCCCGGTTCCCTTCATGCCGGCCATGAACCAGGTGTCTTCGACCGTCAACTGGCTCATCGGCATGAGCGAGAGACCGAAGTTCACCATCTCGCCGCCCTCGTTCTTCATGTGGATGCCGCACGCACCCCACTGCGCGTGAAGCGATCCCGAGGCCCATGGCCATCGGCCCGTCACGCGCCACCCGCCGTCGACGGCGATCGCCTCGCCATTCGGCGCGAGCGATCCGGCAGCCCACGCGTCGGGATTCGACTCCCAGATGTCTTTCTGCGCCTGCTCGGGGAAGAGCGACGCGAGCCACGCGCAGACGTTGATGAGACTGGCGACCCACGCCGTCGAGCCGCAGCCACACCCCAGCTCACTCATGACGTCGATATAAGTGCGAATGGACGTCTGGTATCCGCCGAAGCGCTTCGGCACCATCAGCGCGCAGAGGCCCGTCTCTCTCAGCGCCTGGACGACCTCGGCCGGCAGTCGACGTTCGGCGTCGGTGCGCTCGGCATGGCGCTCGAGGAGGGGACGAAGTGACGCCGCGCGGGCAATCAGAGTGGCGGTGTCTGGCACATCGGACGACGTGGTCACTCGGCCTCCTTGCGAAAGTCGTTTATCTGACTCCTGCGAACTTCCCCATCTGATAGTCCATCATCGCCTGACGGATCTCGTCACGCGTGTTCATCACGAACGGGCCGTGGGCAACGACCGGCTCGCCGAGCGGCTCGGCGTGTCCGAAGAGAATGACGGCATCGCTCGACGCCGTGATGTCGACGACACCGCTGTCGTGCGCGAGGTCGATCAGGTGAAACGCGCTCGCCGCTTCTCCGCCGACCGTAATATCCCCGCGAACCACGTACAGAAAGACGTTGCGGCTGCGCGCCACCGGCGCCGAAATGTGCGCGCCCGGCTTCAACTCGATGACGGCCATGTGCACGTCGGTCAGGGACGGAATCGGGCCTGCCTGTTCGCCCCATGTCCCCGACACGAGATGCACGAGGGCGCGGCCATCGTCGACTGGGATGGCTGGAATCTCGTCGCGCTGCACGCCGATGTAGCGCGGCTCTACCATCTTGAGACGCGCAGGCAGATTCACCCACAGCTGCAGGATCTCGAGCGGGCCACCGCTCCGCATGAAGCTCTCGGGCGACACTTCGGCGTGTACGATCCCGCGTCCTGCGGTCATCCACTGAACACCACCGGCCCGAATCACACTTTCGCCGCCACTGGAATCGAGATGCGCGAGCTCGCCTTCGAGGATGAAGGTGACGGTCTCGAAGCCGCGGTGCGGATGCGGGCCGAACGGCAGCCCGTGGTTCCGCGTTGGATAGGTCTGCGGCCCGTGATGGTTCAGAAAGAGGAACGGATCGATCTGATCGATGTCCGGACCTGGCAAAGGACGGACCGTGCTCAGGTCCCCAATGTCGTCACGATAGGACTCGTGCTGCGCCCTGACCGTGCGTGACGTGGTCGGACCGCTTGAAACTCGCGCGCTCAGGGGGTCTGACCCCCTCGCGTTAGCGCCCCGCGCCACCGAACTCCCGCACCTCTTCGCGCCCCTCCACCGCCTGCCCGGTGTAGACGGCCATACCCATTTCACGCCTGGGAATCGGGAGACCTTTGGCCTTGGCTTCCGCCACCTGCTTGTCGAATTCGCGGTCGGCGCTCAGCGCGTACTTCACCGCGCCGTTGCCTTCGTGACACGAGTATTCGTACAGCTCGTAGTTCGGCTGCGAGGTGATCGTGAGGCGCAGCGTGAACGGTGCGGTGTAGGTCACCGGGTCTTCGACGCGAATGCGGTAGTCGATCATCTCGGGATCGATGCGCGTGAGCCACTCCGTGATCTTCATCTGGTCGCTGTGTCTCGTCCCGTTGCCGTTGGGCCCGACGCTGGTGCGATCGGTGAAGCCGCTCGTTTCGATGATCAGCGTGTCGCCTTCCCAGCGTCCGCGAGAGTTGCCCATGTACTGCTTGACGCCCGCGCTCGCCCCAGCACGGCCATCCACGGGGATCACTCGCGTGTCGTGCACCATCTCGTAGTTCAGGACGACCTCGTTCGGTGTCTGGAGAATCCTCACGCCGTTGCCATAGAGCACCGGCAGGATCGAGCCGACGAGGCCCCGCGTGATGCAGCGGTCGTAGAGCGTGAAATCCTCGAAAGCATCGAAGGGGCCGGGACCGAACGTGCCGGCGTCGCGATTGGCCGCGCGGGCCTTGCCGGCCGGTGTCATCGCCGGCATCTGACCGTTCGGCGGATCCACCACGAACGAGGTGTAGCCGAACGTGCGCACGCCGAACTCGTTCCTGAGAATGGTTTCCTGATTGACCGCGCGATCCCTCGATCCCTCGTCGCCCGACGCGCGCCGGGTGAATTCCTCGGGAGTCAACGACTCGCGCGTCCCGTACTGCGGCGCGCGGCTCATCTGAACACTCCGCATGTCATCGCTCGTCCAGACGCCTTCGAGGTCAGGATGCCCCCAAGCCGTCTTCGGCGCTTTCCAGTTCGCATCCTTGACCTTGGCCGCCGTCGTCTCGGCCGGAATCGCACGCAGTGCGGTT
>JAICEG010000327.1 GCA_025924295.1 Vicinamibacteria bacterium | reverse complement strand
GCCTGCATCAGTACGACACAGGCGAACACCACCACGATTCTGCCGCGTGAACGCATGGACAGACTCCTCCTTTCGAGTTGCATGACCGCCGGAGGTTCCCGTACGAGTGCGTCGCCGACCGATTATGTGAGGGTCCGAATAAGAGGCACTTAACTGATATATGAGTCCACGTAAGTCACAGAGCTGGCGCATCTTGCTCCCGCCTTGCGCGGAAGTCAATCCTGCCGACTCCGTAGGGCGGGTCCTGTTCTGTGGACCCGCCGGGGGTAAATCGTCCTGACCCGCCGGGTCTAAACAGCAAGACCCGGCCTACGCAGCAGGAGTTCTTATCGCGGGTTGTCGTGGTGTGAGCCGTCCTGGATGAGATCGAGGTCGCGGTCCTCGCAGCGCGGCGACTCCTCGATCTCTCGATCCGTCAGCCACAGCGTCTGCGTCCGTTCTTTCCACGGCTCGAGCAGCACCGCCGGATCGTGGGCGACCGCCTCGTACTCAATCGTGTCGCCGACTCTGCGCAAGCGCTCGATGACCTTCAGATCCTTCGTATGAAAGGCACCGTTGTCGGTCAGCCACGTTTCCTCGTTGAAGTTGACCGTCTCCACGACGAGCGTTCCGCCCTCGTACCTGCCGATCGAGTCACCCAGATAGCTTGCCGGCAGATCCTTTCTGTACGACCGCCCATCAGTCGGGATGATCCGAAAAAACGAGCCGTTCACATCGTCGTAGAGAAAGACGACCTCGCGAGCCGTTTGCACGATCTTCGCGGGAGGACCGATCCGCGGGACACCGGTCGGCTGACATTGAAGAGCCGTGTCGGTTTCAACCTGCCGCTTGCTCAGGTCGGCAACCTTCGCGAGGAACTCCGGCTTGTACTTCGGGAAGTTCGGCGCGGGTGGCGCCGCCGGTGGACCACCGGCACGACCGGCGCCGCCGGCACGTCCGGCGCCGCCCGCAGGCGGACATCCAACCACGCACACGGACCCACCCTCGAGTGCTTGCGGGCGGACGAATTCGATCCCGCCCAGGTGATCCCAGGTCCCATTGAGATCCAGCTTGCCGTCTGCGAGGCGAGGGGTTGGCTTCTTCGCCAACTCCGCGAGACGGTCGGGCGTCATCCGCGGCCCTTGCGCCGCAAGCGGCAAGCCCAGGACGGTCACGATCGCGACGAGACACCCGGCGAAGAGTCGGTGCGACATGTGGCGTCTCCTCAATCTCTGCCCAACTGAACGTGATGACCATCGGCGTAGGTGATTTTCGAGATCCAGCCCAATCGCTTCGTCTCGTCCCTCGCAGCGATCGCATTGATCGTCACCACTTCACCTGGCTTCCCCTGCAGCGACTCCCTGGTCAACCCCGCGCGTCGCATCATCGCGGTCGGCAACGTCGAGAGCGTCCAATTGGTGACCGTGCCGTCCTTGTCCTTGACGTCGAGATACAGGTAAATGTGCGGGTTGATCCAGTCGACCTTGGAGATGACGCCTGTCAGCGTCAGCGGCTTCGATGAATCGTACTGCCCGGAGACCGAATGATGGGCGGCAACGGACCCGGTCACCAGCGCGAAGCCGGCTGTCAGGAGTGCAACGGCGAGTCGATGTCGCATCGGGAGCCTCCAGCGCGTGAACGCTTGGGGGGAAGCGTATGCCTGCCTCCGGCCGCGGTCAAGCGCTGCCGACGCAGGGTAGATAGATGAAAAACCTGGCTCCGTGCCCCGGCTCGCTCTCGACCTCGATGTGCCCGCCGCTCTGCTCGACGATGCCGTGAGCCACCGAAAGACCGAGGCCACTGCCCTTGCCGAACTCTTTCGTCGTAAAGAACGGCTCGAAGAGTCGCGCCTTGACTTCGGGTGTCATGCCGCGACCGGTGTCGCTGATCGCCAGCCGCACGTAGCGGCGCGGCGTGAGCCTGGGATTACGATTCGCATTCGCACCGCCGAACTCGACGACGCTGGTCGCAAACGTCAATCTCCCGCCATCCGGCATCGCTTCGCGGGCGTTGACCGCCAGGTTCAGAAGCACCTGCGCAAACTGGTTGCGGTCGGCTCTCGCCTGAGCGCGCACGCCATCGCTCTCAACTGTGATCTCGACGTCAGGTCCGAGAATACGGCGCAGGGTCTTCGCGGACTCGGCGATCTCCGCGTTGATATCGAGCACCGTCGGCTGCATCGCCTGGCGGCGGCCAAAAGCCAGGAGTTGACTCGTCAGCGATGCTGCGCGCTCGCCCGCGATCCTGACCTCTTCCAGCTCCTGCCGGGTGGTGTCTTCCGTCGTGAAGCGAGTCAGCATGAGATCGGTGTAGCCGTTGATGATCGTCAGCAGGTTGTTGAAGTCGTGGGCGACACCGCCGGCCAGCTGTCCCACGGCCTCCATCTTCTTCGACTGGAGCGACTGTTCCTCGGCAAGGCGCTGTTCGGTGACATCAACGGCCGAACCGACGTAGCCGTAGAACCGTCCGTCGATCGATCGCGGTACGCCTTCGTCCAGGATCAACCGGTAGGTGCCATCGCGATGTCGCAGGCGGTACTCCATGGTGAAAGGCTGACGCGCATCGAATGCCGTCAAGTAGGTCTCGAAGCAACGTTCACGATCCTGCGGGTGGACACCATCGAGCCAGCCATCACCCAGTTCCTGTTCGAGCGTCCGTCCGGTAAAGGCCAGCCACGATTCATTGAACCAGTCGCGCCGTTTATCAGCACCGGAGCTCCAGATCATCACCGGTGCGGACGCCACGTGGGAGAACCGCTCCTCGATCTGCTGGAGCTTGACCTTGCTTTCGCGCAGGCCTTCACGTGCGAGCCAGAGATCATGAATGTCGGTCGTGGTGCCGATCCACTTCACGACGGTGCCATCGCCATCCCGCACCGGGACCACACGCGACAACACCCGCCGGTACATCCCGTCGTGCCGGCGGAAACGCACCTGCACTTCGTGCGGCTCGCCGCGCGCGAGCGGCGTGCTGATGGTGGCGATCATCGCGGCGCGATCGTCCGGATGGATCAAATCGCGCCAGCCGTTGGCATCGATTTCATGCAGCGGGCGGCCGGTGTAGGCGACCCACGCCGAATTCACGAAGTCCACGGTGTGGTCCTGTCGCAGCGTCCACACCATGCCCGGCTGCGCCTCGGTCAGCAGTCGATAGCGCTCCTCGCTTTCCTCCAGCAGCTTCCGGCCGGCGCGGAGATCCTGTTCCTGGAGGTCCAGGCGACGGCCGCGGCGATGAGCGATTTCACAGAGCCAGCTGGTGAGGATGCCCGAGCCGAATAGCAGTGCGACCGCAATGGCATCGCCGGGATCGTTGAAGACAGGGCCCGTCCGGTCGACGAAAAAGATGGAGGCCACCAGCGTGCTGACAATGGTGGCGACCAGGCCAGGTCGCCATCCGCCCAGCCATCCGGCAAGGAGAATCGCGAGAAAGAACGGCCCTAGTGGTCCTCGTCCGGCGAGATCACCCACCTCGAAGCGGATGAGTGCCGCCACACCGGTCCCGACGATGGCAACGACATAACCCAGGCTGCCCGCGGACAGACGTTTCACTCGGCAACCATCAGTCCGTTCTTCTGACTCTCCTGCGCGCGAGAATACACTGTTTCGCCATGAAAGCGCCTCGCCTCGTCTCACTCCTGATCCTGGCCAGCACGCTCGCATCGCCCGCCCTGGCGCAGCGCTATGCGGCCGTCGCCGACCGCGAGGTCGTCAGGCTCGTCGATCGCACGACGGACACCAGCGTGTCGATCATGCCGTCGGTCGGCAACATTGCATTCGAGATGCAGGTCAAGGGACACCACATCCTGCGCTTCCCGCACGCCACGCTCACCGACTTCCGGGCTCGCCCCAATGCCACCGGGATCCCGTTCATGGGTCCATGGGCGAATCGACTCGACGAACAAGCCTTCTATGCCAACGGCAAGCGCTACGCGTTCGACATGAGCCTGGGCAACGTTCGCGGGGAGATTCCGATCCACGGCTTCCTGACGACGACCGATCAATGGCGAGTGACGGCAATGCGCGCGGATGGCGAGAGCGCATGGGTCACGAGCCGGCTCGAGTTCTTCCGTCAACCGGCGTGGATGAAGCAGTGGCCGTTCGCTCACACCATCGACATGACGTACCGGCTGGCCGGTGGACAGCTCGAAGTCGAGACGACGATCACCAATGACAGCGCGGAGCGCATGCCGGTCGCGATCGGATTCCATCCGTACTTCCAACTCACGGATTCGCCACGTGATGAATGGACGATCGCGCTCGGTGCTCGAAGGCGGTGGGTGCTCGACGCGAACAAGGTGCCGACCGGAGAGACCGTGTCGGTCGAAGAACTGTTCCCCAATCCAGGTGCGTCGCCGCTTCGCGACTACAATCTCGACGACGTCTTCAGCGATCTCGTTTACGATTCGGACGGCCGCGCCACGATGACTGTGCGGGGACGGAAGCAACGCCTCGACGTGATCGTCGATGCGTCGTACCGCTCGGTCGTCGTGTGGGCACCAAGTCCGTCCGGTACCGGCCGCGGCGGGCAAGGCCCTTCGCCACCCGCCGAACGCAACTTCATCTGCTTCGAGCCGATGGCGGGAATCACCAACGCTCTGAACATGGCGCATCGTGGGACCTACCGCGAGCTCCACACGATCGCCGCCGGAGGCACGTGGCGGGCGCGCTTCTGGATTCGGCCGTCAGGCTTCGAGCGAATCGTGCCGGCGCGGTGAGTCGACTCGCACCAACCCGCGTCAGACGAAGGAATCTGATACTTTACGGGCGTGACGACGGACAAAGGAGGTCTGTGATGCTCGGTATTCTCAGCCTCGCACTTCTCGGTGCAGCAGCCGCTCCACAGACATGTGAGAGCCTGGTGAAGGTCCATCTCCAGCAGGCCACGGTCACCAGCGCCGCGGTCGTTCCTGCGGGACCGTTCGTGCAGCCCGCCCCGGCGCGCGGTCGTCAGGGCGCTCCGCCAGAGCCGGTGGAGCCGATCCCCGAACACTGTCGCGTGAAGATGGTCCTCAAGCCGACATCCGACTCCAACATCAACGTCGAGCTCTGGATGCCGACGACGAACTGGAACGGACGCTTCCTCGCGGTCGGCAACGGTGGATTCGCCGGATCGATCCAGGGCTATGGCGAGATGCAGATCGCATTGCGCCGCGGTTACGCGACCGCTGGCACCGACACCGGCCACTCCGAAGCCGACGGCCCCGGTGGAACGTTCGGTCTTGGGCACCCCGAAAAGATCGTCGACTTCGCGTACAGGGCGGTTCACGAGATGACCGTGAAATCAAAGCAGGTCATCAACGCGTTCTACGATCGCGCGCCGCGCTTCTCCTACTTCAAGGGGTGCTCGACCGGCGGACGACAGGCGGCGATGGCCGCGCAGCGCTTCCCTGAGGACTTCGACGGCATCATTGGCGGCGCCCTGGCCAACCGTCACATCCAGATGCATACCGCCGGTGTCGCGCGCAGCATCGATCTGGCACGTCATCCCGAGCGCGCCATTCCCGAGGAGAAAGCCAGGCTCGTCAACGATCTGGTGATGAACTCGTGCGACACGCTCAAGGAAGGCTTCCTGAACAACCCGCGCGAGTGCAAGGTGGACTTCTCGAAGCTCGCCTGCACCGGAGGCGACTCACCCTCGTGCCTGACCGCTCCGCAGCTGCAGACGGTCGAGAGGTTCTACGGCGGACTGAAGAACAGCAAGGGTGAGTTGATCTTCTCTGGGCAGGCGATGGGTAATCCGCTGCCCGCACTGCGCGGCGCGACGGGCACGCCCGGCGGCGGCTACGACACGGTTCGCATCTGGGGCTTCCAGGATGCCAACTACGATTGGACCAAGTTCGATCTCGATCGCGACATGCCGATCATCAACAAGAAGGTCGGCTTCGTCGACGCGGTCAGCTCCGACCTGCGGAAGTTCAAGGCCCACGGCGGCAAGCTGCTGCTCTACGCCGGCTGGAGAGACACGACCATTACGCCGGAAAACACGGTGCTCTACTACGAGAACCTGGTGAAGGAGATGGGCGAGCAGAAAGACTTCGCGCGTCTTTTCATGGTACCGGGCATGGCGCATTGTCGTGGCGGCGACGGTCCCAACACCTTCGACACGCTGACCGCGATGG
>JAICEG010000326.1 GCA_025924295.1 Vicinamibacteria bacterium | reverse complement strand
CCTGGTGATTTGGGACGATCACGAAGTGCAGAACGACTACTCGGGGCTGGCACCGGAATGGGGAAGCCCATCACCGGCGTTCACCGCTCGTCGTGCCGCCGCGTACCAGGCGTACTACGAGCACATGCCCCTCAACGCGCGGACGGCGTTCACCAAGACTGGTCTGCGGATCTACCGGCGAATACGCTACGGCCGTCTCGCCGAGTTCACGATGCTCGATGACCGGCAGTACCGGACGGACAACCCGTGTGGCGATGGCGAGTCGCTGCGCTGTGACGCCGCGCTGACCGGCAGCTACACCATGCTCGGTCGCTCGCAGGAGCGCTGGGTGGCGCGTGGCTTCAACCGCTCCGACGCGATCTGGAACGTCGTCGGGCAGCAACTGCTGCTCGCCGAACTGGAGCACGCGTCGATTCAGGAGAACTATTACTGGAACGATGCGTGGGACGGATACCCGCTGGCGCGTCAACGGTTGCTCACGGACGTCGTGGAGTCCGGCGTCCGCAATCCCGTGTTCCTGACGGGAGACTGGCACTCGACGTTCGTCAACGACCTCAAGGTCGATTTCAAGGACCCCAACGCGTCGACGGTAGCGACCGAGTTCGTCACGCCGGCGATCACGACCGGAGGCGATGGAACACCGTACGGCCCGTATTACAGGCCGATGATCCCGTTCAATCCGCACATCAAGTACTACGAAGGCGACCGCCGCGGATACTTCAAGGCGACGGTGACACCAAAGCAGATGCGTCTCGACCTGCGTTTCGTCACCAGCGTGGAGAACCCGGCCGGCGCCGGCTACGCCGAGGCCTCGTGGGTCGTGCAGGACGGGATTCCAGGGGCTGAGCCTATCTGAAGTCCTCAGAGCATTGTTGATCTAGGGATCTTTGATCGTTGATTGGTTCTTGATTGACGGTTGTCGATTGCTGATTATCGACGGAGCGCTCGTTCGTGGCTCGACCTGCACGAACGTCGTACGCAATCAGAAGTCGGCAATCGTCGTTCGCCAACCAATCACTAATCAAAGATCTTCCATTCAACGATGACTTGATCGGGACTAAGAGGACTTCGAGGCGCAGAGCAGCCAGCCTCGTTCGGTCAGTTGCTCCGCCAGCGTCATCTGGAACGATTGCAGATCCCGCTCGCAGTCGAAGTGATATCTGTCGTGCGTGCGATGCGGGCCGTCGATGGTGACCGACAGCTCACGCGTGCTGACCTGGATGCATTCCGAGTGTCTGACGAACACCCAGCACGTCGACGTGTGCTCTGACTGAAGCTGCATCGTAGTCAGAGTGTCGCCGGAGCGGATAACCCCGCTACGTCGACGGTGATCCGTTCCGGTAAATGGGGGCGGGTGCGGCTACCAGCCGTTGCAGTCGAACTTGAACCCGCACTTCAGGCATTTGATACAGCCTTTGACCTTGGCGAGGTCGTGCGATTCGCCGCAGCGGGGGCAGGTCGTTTCGTCGGTGTCCTGCGGTCCAGCCTGTCCGCCAGTGCCAATGGAATCAGGAGTTGTGCCGACACTGCCGGGGTGGGGTGATTTCATCCCCGACAGGTTACCTCGGTTATAGTCAGTGGCACTCGCCGCAATGTCCGACCTGGTTGGTGTCTTTCCGCCTTCCGTCGATCACGACCCGCTCCGCCGCGCGCTCGACTGCCTTTCGGAGGGGTTCCAGATCATCGGCTACGACTGGCACTACATCTACGTCAATCCCGCCGCCGCTCGGCACGGCCGGCGGCCGGCAGAGGAACTGGTCGGACACTCGATCTTCGAGGAGTATCCAGGCATCGACCAGACCACCACGTTCGAACGGATGCGGCGCTCGATGGAAGAGCGGATCCCGCAGGTGTTCGAGAGCGAATTCACGTTTCCGGATGGCAGCACGCGGTGGTTCGAGCTACGGGTGCAGCCGGCGCCGGAAGGAATCTGCATCTATTCGTCCGATATCGATCAGCGAAAGCGGCGGCAGCGAAGAGGTTCGCCGCAGGATCGCGCCCCGGTGCTGGTGCGAATGTGGCGGTCTATACTTGGGCGTGCGCAGACGCGGGTCGGCGACAGCTAGAGTGTGTCACCCGCGCGGAGAGGCGGGACTTTCGACCCGCCGAGGAGCCAACATGGAGATCGATCGCAGAGCGTTCATCACCACCCTGGGCGGGACGACGGCCGTCGGCCTGATGAGCGATGAGGCGAAGGCCGATGCGCTCGAGGAGTTCATGAGCTCGCGGCTCAACGAGGCAGTCGCGATGCAGCAGGCCCCCGCTGCCCAGACGTTCCCGTCCATGGCGGAGCTGCAGGCCCAGATCGAGACGCGCCCGACGCGGCGCGGTGTCGGGAACCTGTTCGCCGCTCGTACCGGCAACGTCAAGCGGCTCGATCCGATGCCGAAGGCGCCCCGTCTCGTCGACTTTTTCACGATGCGGTTCAACGGCACCTCGAACCACTGCCTGCAGAGCGCGACCAAGGCGTTGAGATCCGGGATGAGCGAGGAAGTCGTCATCGCCTGTCTGCTGCACGACGTCGTGCAGGAGATCATCAAGGTCGATCACGGGTGGTGGGGCGCGCAGCTATTCGAGCCTTATATCTCGGAGAAGGCCGCCTTCGCGATTCGCTATCACCAGGCGCTGCGCTTCTACGCCGACCCCGCCAACGGCTACGAGTATCCAGACCTGTACCGCCGGATCTTCGGGCACGACTACCGTCCCGAGCCTTACATCGAGCACACCTATCAGATGGTCCGGAAGCACAAGTGGTACGGCGAAGCGCGGATGGTGACCGTCAACGACCTGTATGCGTTCGACCCCAACGCACAGGTCAGTCTCGATGTCTTCGTGGACATCATCGGGCGGCACTTCAAACAGCCGAAAGAGGGACTGGGCTACGACAACAGCCCGGTCGCGCACATGTGGCGCACCATCGAACGGCCGGACGCCCCTCTCTAAACACGTCCTGCGGTCGAATCAGGTGGGACGAACGGTGGGACGTGTGTCGACACCGGCCTCGTCGCATCATGTATTTCCGCTGTTTCACGGCGTTTCTTTCGCAACTCGACATCGATTTTCAGCTGCTGACACCAAACCTACGTGAGCTGTTCGGTCCAATTGTCGAGCGGCCGATAAGGATGTTTCGATGGTTCTGCGCGGTGTGTGCATGGGCGGAAGGCATGGCGGCGCCCCTGGCACTCCGTGCGTAAAGGGGTGACCGATGCGCGTGAAAGTGTTGTTGGCCGTAGTCTGTTTGATCCTTCCGGTAGCCCACGCGGCTGCTCAAAGTACGACCGGCACGATTTCGGGGCAGGTGTCCGATTCCCAGGGGCTGGCGCTGCCTGGCGTCACGGTCACCGCGACCTCGCCGAACCTGCAGGGTGTGCGCGAGACCGTCACCTCCGAGAACGGTGACTTCATCCTTCCGCTCCTCCCGTCGGGGACCTATCAACTCGTTTTCGACCTGGCCGGTTTCCAGCGTCAGGAGCGCGCGGTCTCCCTCGCGCCCACGCAGGTGCTGCCGCTGCAGATTCAGCTCGGGGTCGCGGCGCTGTCCGAGACGATTCAGGTCGTCGGCCGGACGGCTGACGTGTTGACGCAGACAAGCCAGATCGCGACGAACTTCAATCAGGATCTGATGTCGACGCTGCCCACCCAGCGTGACTACCGCGCGGTCATGCTGATGGCCCCGGCCGTTCATCCGACCGGTCCCAGTGGCAACTTCTCGGTTGCTGGCTCGATGTCGTTCGAAAACCTGTACATGGTCAACGGCGTGTCGTTGAACGAAAACCTCAGAGGCCAGGCGCAGGACCTGGTCATCGAGGACGCGTTGCAGGAGACGACGGTCGCCACGGCGGGTATCTCGGCCGAGTTCGGCCGCTTCGGTGGTGGCGTCGTCAACATGGTCACCAAGTCCGGAGGCAACCAGTTCAGCGGTACCTTCCGCGAGACGCTGGCCAACGACGATTGGCGCGCGCTCGTTCCCAAGCGTGAGAACGATCCGTTCGCCAACGACACCAAGCTCGACGACGTGGTGCCGACGCACGAGTACACCGTTGGCGGTCCTGTCATCAGGGACCGTGTCTGGTTCTTTACGGCGGGACGGTTGCAGACCAACGCGCTCAATCGTCAGCTGGTGATCACGAATATCCCCTACGTCTTCACAGACAAGTCGAAGCGCTTCGAAGGCAAGGTCACCTACAGCCTGGACTCGAATCATCGTGTCCAGGGCGCGTTCACCAAGATCAATCGCGATGAAACCAACGGCACCTTCAGCACGGCCACCTCGATGGACTTGGCCAGTCTCTACAATCGGAGCCTGCCGGAGGACCTGTTCACGCTCAACTACACCGGTGTCATCACGCCCAACTTCTTCCTCGAGGGACGGTATTCGCAGCGCCAGTTGACGTTCGTCGGGAGCGGCAGCATCTACACCGACCTCATTCAGGGCACGCTGCTCATCGACCCGGCCGGCCGCCGCTACAACGCGCCGACCTTCTGCGGTGTGTGCACCGACGAGGAGCGCGACAACCAGGACATCTTCGTCAAGGGGTCGTACTTCCTCTCGACGACGGGTTCCGGGTCGCACAACCTGGTCGTCGGGTTCGACTCGTTCAAGGACGT
Source organism: Vicinamibacteria bacterium (assembly GCA_025924295.1). Classification (GTDB taxonomy): domain Bacteria; phylum Acidobacteriota; class Vicinamibacteria; order Vicinamibacterales; family UBA2999; genus Gp6-AA40. The sequence continues at coordinate 1,499 of JAICEG010000326.1, read as the reverse complement.
GCGGCTCGCCAACAACTATCAGTCCGGCAGCAACTATCGCCTGACCAACGCCCCCGCGGTCCTCAACGGAACGGACCTGATTTACACCTTCGTGAGCGGGACGACGCGGTTCCAGTGGAACCCGATCTTCGTCGAGAGCCAGGGAACGGACTTCCGCACGAATTCCGTCTTCGTCAACGACAACTGGACGATCAGCGATCGACTGACGGCGAACCTCGGGTTGCGCTGGGATCACAACGACGGCGTCGATGGCAACGGCATGCAGGTTTCCACGTCCAATGCGTTCAGCCCGCGGCTTGGCGTGGTGTGGGACCCGACCGGTCAGCAGCGCTGGTCGGTGACGGCCAACGTCGCGAAGTACGTGGCGGGTCTGCTCAACAGCATCGCGGACCAGACCTCGCCGGCTGGTAACTCCGACACCTACGAGTTTCTGTACACCGGGCCGAGCATCAACACGAACCCGGCCAATCGCATCTCGAACGCCGCAGCGATTCAGCAGATGTTCGACTGGTTCAATGCCAACGGCGGTGCCTCGCTGCCGACGGCTGGAGCGCCGACGGTCCGCGGCGTGTCGCCGCAGGTGCAGGGTTCGCTCGACTCCCCGCACGTGTGGGAGTATGCGAGCGGTGTCAGCCGTCAGTTCGGCAGCCGTGGTGCGGTGCGCGCCGACTTCGTGTATCGCGACTACGGCGGCTTCTACGTGTGGCGGACCGATATGACGACCGGGCGCGCCGTCGACAATCGACCGTTCGCACCCTCCAGCGTCGCGGGGCGCCCCTACGATCTGACACTGGTCGAGAACGACGACGAGGGTTTGCTGAGCCGCCAGTACACGGGATTGAGCCTTCAGGCCCAGTACCGGGGGGGTACACGCTACGACTTCGGCGGCAACTACACGATCTCTCGCGCCTGGGGCAACGTCGAAGGCGAGACGGTTCCCAATGGCCCCATTTCATCAGGTTCGAACGGACGTGACGCCGTCCTCCACTACCCCGAATATCGGGGCGAGTGGAACTACCCGGAAGGTGACCTGTCGATCGACCAGCGCCATCGTGCGCGTCTGTGGCTCAACGTCACGCCGATCACCGGCTTGACGCTCAGCGTGCTGCAGGCACTCGAAAGCGGTGTCCCGTACAGCGGCTCGAACCAGAACGGTGCATTGGTCAACGGCATCGACGCGCGTCCCTACGTCACCAACCCCGGCTACGTCACGCCGCCCGACGGTGCGAACAACCAGTACTTCTTTACCGCGCGCGACGCGTTCCGCATGGAAGGGCAGAAGCGCACTGACTTCGCCGCGATGTACACCTATGGCCTGCCGACGGGTGGTGGCCGACGAGTCGATCTCTACATTCAGGGGCAGCTGATCAACCTGTTCAACCAGTTCCAGTTGTGCGGTTGCGGTGGGAGCGCCGCGTTTGCCCTCGGAGGCAACGTGCAGAACCAGAACATCGACAGTGCGGTGCGGACCAACGTCACGCATCCGGCGCTCTATCAGG
>JAICEG010000325.1 GCA_025924295.1 Vicinamibacteria bacterium | reverse complement strand
GCGAGGCGCCAAGGACGAAGCCGAGCACTGCGACGAACGAGGACCACCGTTTCATGGGGAGCGTCCTCCTGGCTTGGGGTCAGACCCTTTCGCACTTCTGCATATGCGAAATGATGTGAAGGGGTCTGACCCCGTGTTATCGGGCGAGCTCTGGCGGGATTGGCAGCGTCACTTTGCCGGTCGCCGCCCATTCCGCACCGCGCGCGAACGTGGTTCCGAATCCAACCTGCTTGACCTCACCGGGACCGTGACCCAGGGTCGTCACGAACACCCGGCCCATTCCGTACTGCGTTGTCCACAAGATAGGTTGATGGATGCCGGCGCCGGGAGTCGGCTGGCGCGCCTTCCCGTTGTAGAGCGCATGGTCATCGTAGGCCGTGGCCAGAACGTGATACGCCCCTTCCGGCTGCCAACGCAAGTTCGCGTACAACTCGTCGGTCGTCACAGGAAATGACTTGAGCCCGCGCGTGATCGGATGCTCGGTGTCCTTGATGTCGACGGTGAAGTCGTGACGCGCTGAATGATGGCCGTTGTTCGGCCGCCAGTTGCCGCCGCTCATCTTCTCGTATTCGGTCCAGCCATCGAAGGCACCAAGCGCGAGGTGATAGAGGACGACACCCTTGCCCGAGCGCACGAATGCCTCGAGTGCACTGTTGGCGCGTTCTCCCCAGCGATCCTTGTCGCCCCGGTTGTAGTAGTTGACGACGACGAGATCGTAGTTGGCGAGAGTGCCAGGTCCGGCATCACGAAACTCTTCGTTGATGCGCACCTCGAAGCGGCCGGTGGACTCGAGGATCTGCTTGAGGATCGGCGTCGTATTCCGCCAGTCGTGCACGTGCTGGCCGGTGAGGACCAGCACCTGGATCTTGTTCGGATCAGGCGGCGGGCTCGGCTGCGCGAACGGCGATGTCGGACTCGCCAGAAGCACGGCAACTGCGATCAAGAGCGTGCGCATGAATCCTCCATGGCGGGTCCACTGAACAGGACCCGCTCTACGACGTCGTGTTACTCGATCGCAAAGACCCAAACGGCGCCGCCCTCGGGTACTTCCGGGTATTCACCAGGGAACAGTCGATTGAGTGTCGCCTGCATGCCGCGTGAATCGCCGCCCCAGCCTGATTCCACTGCGACGTACTGTTTGCCGTCGACCTTGAACGTCGTGGGCGGCGCCAGGATGCCCGAGTTCGTCGGGAACTCCCAGAGCAGTTTCCCGGTCGACGCATCGAACGCGTGGAACTTGCGATCGCTCGTGCCTCCGGAGAAGACCAGGCCGCCTGCCGTGACCAGCATGCCTCCCCAGTTTGGCGACTTGTCGTAGATGTGCGTCCACATCTTCTGCCCGGTGTCGACGTTCCACGCCTGCACCTCGCCAACGTGCGTGGCGCCGGGACGGATGAAGGGACGACTGCCACCGATGCCGACGAACGGGCGCCCCGGTGTGTACGTCGGCTGCGTTCCCATGTTCGATCCACACAGGTTGTTGTTGGCCGGGATGTAAATCATCCGCGTGCGCGGACTGAACGCGATCGGCGGCCAGTTCTTTCCGCCATGCACACCCGGGCAGAAGTCTGCGCGCACGCCGGTCTTCGGCTTGCGCTCGGGATCCACATCCGGCCGGCCGGTGACGGGGTCGAGACTCCTGAAGACGTTCTGATAGACGAACGGCTTGCCCTCGACGAACGTGATCGCGCCGGCGCTCCGTTCGAGGAACCAGATGTAGCCGTTGCGTGCGACGTCGATCAGTCCCTGGATGGTGCGGCCGTTGCGCTGGTAGTCGACGAGAATCGGCGGCGACACTTCATCCCAGTCCCATGAATCGTTCGGGTGATATTGGTGGTGACCCTTGATCGCGCCGGTCGCGACGTCGATCGCGATCGTCGACGTCACGTAGAGGTTGTCACCGGGACGTTGATCGCCAATCGTCGGCCCGCCGTTGCCCGTACCCCAGAACGCGAGGTTCGTCTCGGGGTCGTAGTTTCCGGTAACCCACACCGGCGCGCCGCCGGTCTTCCATTGATCGCCCTTCGGCCATGTCTCGCTGCCTGGTTCGCCCGGCGCCGGAACGGTATACGTTCGCCATTTCTCTTTGCCAGTCTCGACATCGAACCCGGCAACGAAGCCACGAATACCGAACTCCCCTCCTGACGCGCCCACCATCACGACACCGCCAGCGACGAGCGGCGCGAGCGTCGTGTAATAACCGGACTTGTTGTCGGCAACGACCGTCGTCCACACCTCGCGACCCGTCCGCGCATCGAGCGCGACGAGCACTGCCTCGCCGGCTGCGAAGAACACCTTGTCGCCGTACAACGCAACACCGCGGTTGGTCTGATGCGGCACCTGCATGCCCGCTTCGAGCGGACGCCGATAGCGCCAGAGCAGATTGCCGCTCTTCACATCGATCGCGATGACCTGGTTGTTCGGGCTGGTCACGAACATCACGCCGTCGTTGACGAGCGGCGCGGCCTGATGCACACGGGCCTCGCCGGTCGAAAACACCCATACCGGTCGCAGGCGCTGCACGTTCGCGGGGGTGATGTCGGTGAGCGGGCTGAATCCCCAGCCGTCGTAGGTGCGGCGGATCATCAACCAATCCTCGTCGTTGGGACTCTTCAGCCGCTCGGCGGTGACCGGGCGGTAATTCTTCAGCACGGCCGGCATCGGGGGATCGGGGGCTGGCTGCTGCTGACCGGCGACGATGTCGTTCGCCTGGACGATCGCGAAGACGCTCATCGCGAGCGCGACAAGGGCACCACGAAGAGAGTTCAGCACGGCTGGAGTTTACCAACCTTTTCAGCGCAGTCCCCGTCCAACTCGCTGACCTTCTGCGGGGAGAGACGCATGGATCTCGGGCAGGATCTCCGTTACGCCGCGCGATCGCTGCGACGCGCTCCGGGTTTCACGGCCGTGGCCATCGTGACGCTGGCGCTTGGCATCGGGGCCAATACCGCGATGTTCAGCGTGCTGAACGCCTACCTCTTCCGGCCGCTTCCATATGCAGAGCCTGAGCGGCTGGTCCAGGTGTTCCGCACCTCGATCCACTCGGATAGCTGGCCGCACTCCCCGGCCAACTTCATCGACTTCCGCACGCGGAACGATGTCTTCACCGAGATGGTCACATTCAACGGCACAACGCCGGTCCTGATTCGCGACGGACAGCCTGCCGAACGCCTCCAGGGATTGCTGGTGTCTGGCAACTTCTTCGCCGCCCTTGGCGTGCCTCCAACGCTCGGCCGGGTGTTCTCAGACGACGAAGATCAGCCGAATGCGAACACCGTGATCGTGCTGAGCGACCGCGCGTGGAAAAACCGATTCGGAGCCGATCCACATCTGGTGGGACGAACGGTGCGACTCGACGGCCAGAGCGTGCAGGTGATCGGTGTCATGCCGGCCGAGTTCGAGCACCCGCTGCTCTGGAACTCGGTCGACTTCTGGCGGCCCATCGCCTTCACTCCCGAGCAACGCCAGAGTCGCGGCAACAACTACCTGCGGGCGTTTGCGCGTCTGAAGCCGGGCGTTGACATCGACAGCGCGCAACGGTCGATGACGATGCTCGCGGCAAATCTGTCGCGCGAAACCTCGGCGAACCAGAACGAAAGCCTCCGCCTCGCTCCGCTCCAGCGGTCGTCGTCGAGCGACGTCACTCGAAACGTCATGTGGTTCACCTTCGGCCTTGCCGGCGTCGTGCTGCTCATCACCTGCGCCAACCTCGCGAACCTGCAACTGGTGCGCAGCGCCGCTCGCATTCGAGAGCACAGCGTTCGCGCGGCGCTCGGTGCGCGACGGGCTCGACTCCTGCGTGGGTCGTTGACCGAGAGCATGCTGCTCGCAACTCTCGGCGGGATCCTGAGTCTCGCGCTCGCGTACGGCGCGATCGGGTTCATCAACCGCAGCCTCTTTGCGTTTCTTCCCGGCGCAGCAGTCAGTGTCGATGTCCGTGTGTTTGCGTTTGCGCTCCTGGCTTCGATCGTGACCGGGGTCGCATTCGGGACAGTCCCGGCGTGGCTGGCGTCGCGGACCGATCTGAATCATGCACTCAAGGAGAGTCCGCGCGGGTCCACGAGCGGCGCCCATCATCGGCTTCGTCACGCCTTGATCGTCGGCGAGGTCGCCTTTGCCGTCATCCTCCTCACCGGTGCCGGCCTCTTCCTGCGCGGGCTGCAACGATTCGAGAATCTCGACTACGGGTGGCGCCCGGACGGGTTGCTGACCGGTCAGCTCGGCTTGCAGGGCGAGCGCTACCAGACGCCGGACCAGCGATTGGCCTTCTTGAGTCAACTCGAGGAGCGATTGCGTGCTCTTCCGGGGGTCCGGAATGCTTCGCTCTCCAACTCGATGCCGGTCTGGGGCTTCAACAGCAGCGGCGGTGTTTTCGTCGAGGGCCAGCCCGAACCGGAACCGGGTAAGTTGCCGGAGGTCTCCTTCGAGCAAGTGAGCACCAGTTACTTCGATACGCTCGGCCTGCGACTGATCGCGGGGCGATCATTCGGGCCAACCGACGTTGCAGGCAACACGCCAGTCGTCATCATCAACGACGGGATGGCGCGTCGCTTCTGGCCCAACGAGAATCCCCTGGGCAAGCGAATTCGCCGTACCAACAACCGTCCCTGGATGGAAGTGATCGGCATTGTCAGCGATGTCAGCTTCCCGGCAAACCTTGCCGAGCCGTACACACGACTGCAGGCATTTCGTCCGTTGGGGCAGGAGGCCGTGCCTTTCGTCAACGTCACCGTGCGCACGGCCGGTGCACCCGAAGCTCTCGCTCAACCAATGCGGCAGGCGCTCGCCGAACTCGACCCGGCTCTCGCCCTGCATCGTCTGCGCAACGCCAGCAGCCTGGTCGACGAAGGTCTCAGCAACGTCTCACTGCTCGGCACCCTGCTCGGATCGTTTGCTGCGCTCGGTCTCGTGCTCGCAACCATCGGCATCTACGGCGTGACGTCGTACTCCGTGGTGCAACGCACGAGCGAACTGGGCATCCGCATGGCGCTGGGTGCGCAGGCTCGGGACGTGCTCTGGTTGATCCTCTCGACAGGTGCGGGTGTGGTCGCACTCGGTGCGCTCATCGGGAGCGCGGGTGCAGTCGCCGTGGCGCGTCTGCTGTCGGCAGCAATCCCGACGCTGCCGTCACGCGATCCGGCTGCCCTTGTCGTGTTGATTCTTTTCCTGACGGTGATCGCGCTGATCGCCTGCTTCGTGCCCGCGGGCCGTGCGACGCGAGTTGAGCCGCTGGTGGCGCTGCGGCACGATTAGTCAGCAATCACCAATTGGGATTCTGCGATCTTTGATTGTTGATTGCTTGTCGATCGTTGATTCTCGATTAGTGATTTGTTGCTGGTTGAATCGTCCGTGAATCACCAATCGACGATCTTCGATCAACAAGCAATCGATAATCCAGAATCAAAAATCACAAATCGTGGTTACGAAAGCAGCGCGCGAGATGAATTTGACCGTCCGGCGGGCACGCTTCATCGCTTGAAACCATTTCGTTCGAGAGCCGGCTCGATCGCCGGACCCTGCAGGAACTTCACCAGCGCCTGGGCCGCTGCTGCACTCGGCGTGTTTACCGAAATCGTCGCAGTCACCACGGCAGGCACCTGCAGCTCCGGGATCACCGGTCCCATGTTGCGAAGGTTCTTGTTCGGCATGATTTCGCTGAGCGGGTAGATGTTGATCTCGTACTCACCCGGCCCGAGCGGCGGCGCGGAGGCCGACATGTCGTGTTTTGCTTTCACAGCGTCGCGGATCTCGAGCGTGTCGAGGATCTTGTTCACCGTGGAGAGCGCGGCGCCGGTGTCCGACCAACGTAACGATTTCGCGTTCAGCATCGCGGTCTTGACCTTCGCCGGCGCGCTCAGGTCGGGCGTCGCGTCGCCACGCAGCCCAATCGCGACATCCGTCTTCGCAATGACGACACCAGCAGCCTTGATCTTCGACGCCTTCAGCAATTGTTCGTCCACGTCGGGGAGCAGCAGCGCCACCTCAAATGCGTTCCCCGCCATGATCGAATCCTTCAGATTGCCACGCGCGGACCCGTACTCGATCACCAGCGGGTGGCCGATCGCCCTGGACGCTTCCGCCCGAACGGCCTCGAGCGGAATGCGGAT
>JAICEG010000324.1 GCA_025924295.1 Vicinamibacteria bacterium | reverse complement strand
GTTCGCCCACCCGTCCATTCGCCGACCAATGCCCTTCGTGAAGGAGTCGTTCACCGACGAGTGGCAGAGCGCGCATGTGATGCCCACGCTGGTGAGCTGTCCCAGGTCATCGACCTTCCCTTGAACACCCACGACGGCGTTGAGTCGCAGCAGTTCTACAGTCACGGCAGGGTTGGTCAGATCGACCCGGCCAGCCTGTAGCGCTTCGATCACGGCTGGTGGCAACGCATCGGCGTCCACTTTGAGGCCGACCGCCAACGCGGTCGCAGGAGGAACGTTCGCGACGACTTCGTGCATTCGCAAAACGTCGGTCCACAACTGCTCGTCGCCGAAGGTGTCGTAGCGGAAGATCTGCCGACCGGCGTCGATGCCGCGTTGTTCCTGTGGCCCGGCGAGCGCCGGCGTGTGTGCGGAGACAAGCGTGATCGGAGCTGAGGCTTCCTGTTCAAGAGCCGCAGCCGGCGGGCCGAGTTGCGTCGCGATCAGGGTCACAACGAATGGTACGGCCAGGACAAGCGCGTAGACGCGTCGCATGATTTGCCTCTCCCTCTCCTCAAAAACGACTTCTCACTCTGCGCTTGCTGGCCGATAGGGCCAGTGCAACAACTAGGGTCTTCGTCTGCTCTCAATGGAGTCACGAATTCACGAAAGGTTACTGACCGCGTCGCCGCCGACCCAGCCGGCGTCCGCGAAGTTCATTCCAGAGAGCCGACTCTTCACCGAGGCGACCATCGTGTCGCACCGGCTCCCCCCGAAACGGAAGGCCTCAGCGGGCGTAACCTCATGCAGCCTTCTCTGCAGCAGATCCCTTGCCCGGTGGAGTCGTGTCTTGACGGTGCCTTCGCTCACACGAAGCTGTTGAGCGGTCTCGGCGGTGTTCAAACCATCGATTTCGCGCAGCATGAACACCGAGCGATATCCGTGAGGCAGCATGGCAAGGGCTGATTCCAACAACGTGCCCAGTTCGCCTGCATAGGTTTGACGCTCTGGATCTGGTGCGGCGGAAACGACACGCTCGACCTGTTCGGCATCGCCGGATCCGAGCGGCTTGTCCCGGGCCCGCCTCCGTCGGGACAACGCCTCGTGCACGGCAATCCGTGTCAGCCATGTGGAGAACCTGGCCCGTCCCTCGAACTGAGCGAGGTGACGATAGGCATTGAGGTACGTCTGTTGAAGGGCGTCCTCGGCGTCCGCGTCGTTCTGGAGAATGGCGCGGACGGCGCGATAGAGACGTTGGTTGTAGCGGCGCATGAGGACCTCGAAGAAGTGAGTGTCCCCTGCACGTACTCGAGCCACGACTTCCTCGTCGGTGAGCGCACCGGTCTGAAGCGGTGCTGCCGCCGCGTCCTTGCCGCTTGTCAACAGAGTCTGCACGCCGTCCTCCTCGCGCTGCACCGGACCTGCGCCGGTGAGCCCTGTCTGGACTGGCGTGGCAAGGACGAGGCCAAGGGCTGAGGACGCGTCATGTGCTGACGAGCCCGGGTCTTTCCAAGGGCACAAAGAGCGTCAGCAGCTTCAAGATGCAAGGAAGCGTTTCGTTATGAAACGTGGTTCCTCGTTACGCGATCCTGTGATGCCGCACGGGCGCCGGCGTTGCCTCGGTGACCTCGACCTGGTCCCGCACCTGAATGAGCCGCGCCAGCGAAAACGCCCCGATTGACAACACGACATCGCGGACCGCAATGTCCAAGTAGCCGGCGAGTGTCAGGTTGACTGCCACGAGCAACAACCACGCGCTGGCGACATACGACCCGATGACAGGCAGGGCTGTCAGAATGCTGATGCCGACGGCAAACTCGACGACGCCCACGATCCACATGAACATGTCAGTCGAGAAGGGCAGCAGCTGAGCTGCCAGCGGGCTGACGTAGCTGCCCCAATCGACCAGAATGTTGAAGAACTTGTCGATGCCCGCCAGCGTAGCCATCAACCCGATCGCGAGCCGCATTGCCTGGGCCGGAGCCTGAAGTCGAGGATCCATGTGTGCCTCCTACCCCAATGGAGTCACACGAGCGAAAAAGGTCACCGACGGCTTCCTGTGTCACCTTTCCGCGTCCAGGCACTCTATTCTGGTGAACGATTCGCTCGGCGCACCGAGCCGCGGCTGGATCGCTACTGGACAGAAGGACACACAATGCATGTTGTGAGCGCACCGGTTCTGGAGGCGTGGGGCTGCTTGGCCGACGAGCAGATCGTCGAGAAGGTCGTCGCCGGGCAGACGGCCCTCTTCGAAGTCTTAATGCGGCGCCACAACGAGCGGGTGTACCGGGCCGCTCGAGCGATCATCAAGGACGAGAGCGAGGCCGAGGACATCATGCAACAGGCCTACGTGAACGCCTACAGCCACCTGCGGCAGTTCGACGGCCGGTCGCGATTCTCGACATGGCTCACTCGAATCGCCATTCACGAGGCCCTCGCGCGTGCGCGCCGACGCGGCCGGTACACAGATATGGACCTGGAACACCCGTCCGCCCTCACCGTGGCGACATCGACCGCTGCACCGCTGGATCCCGAGAGGCTCGCCTTCTCGCGGGAGCTTGGCGCTCTCATGGAGTCGGCCATCGATCGGTTGCCCGACGGCGCACGCGAAGTGTTCATTCTGAGAACGGTGGAGGGAATGAGCACTGAGGAAGTAGCTGCCGCTCTCGACGTCAGCGAGGCGGTTGTCAAGACGCGATTGTCGCGAGCTCGGGCGACCCTCCGCCGGGAGCTGTCCGCGCAGACCGAGGCCGTCGCGTCGAACACGTTTCGTTTCTTGCGCCCCCGCTGCGATCGCGTGGTCGCTGCTGTCCTGGCGCGGATCCTGTGATTGGGCGCACATTGTTCTGACAGAGGCCCGCGGTCTCGGATTCGCTGATGGGCGGCTTCCGAATGTGGCGATCATTCCTGCCTTAGGCTGCGGCGCGATGTCAGGTCGCTACGCGCCGATTCGGGACTACGCGGTGATCGGTGACGGTCGCACGACGGCCCTGATCGCCCGTCACGGCTCCGTCGACTGGCTTTGCCTGCCCAACACAGATTCACCGAGTGTGTTCGGTGCGTTGCTGGATGCAGACCGCGGTGGTCGATTCGAGCTCGCGCCCGAGATCCCTTATGAGGTTCGCCGCTGCTACCTCGCGGCGACGAACGTGTTGGAAACGACGTTCCTCACGGACCGAGGTGCTGTCCGCGTCACCGATGCGATGACCCTGCCGCTGGCCGGGTTGTCTCCTTTCCGCGAGCTCACGCGTCGGGTTGAAGCGATCTCCGGACGCGTCCCGCTCCGATGGCGTGTGGAGCCTCGCTTCGGATACGCGGCGTGGCCGGCCCGTCTCGAGCGTCGGGGCCACATTCCGATCGTCACTGCTCGGAGAGACGCTGTGGCGTTGTGTTCGTGGGAGGCGGGAATACCACAGAGCGAAGGCACGAGCATCACTGGTACGTTCGAGGCGCAGGAGGGAACGCGCGCGCTGCTGGTGCTTGCGGCGGCTCACCAGGAACCGCTCGTAATGCCGACGAGAGCAGAGGCAGAACAGCGCCTCGATCTCACGATCGCGTTTTGGCAGCGCTGGTCCGATGGGTTGACGTATGAGGGCCCGTGGCGAGACGCTGTTGTGCGAAGCGCCCTGACGTTGAAGGCGCTCTGCTTCGCGCCCTCAGGCGCCATCGCGGCTGCAGCGACAACATCACTCCCCGAGGACATCGGCGGAGAGCGCAACTGGGACTACCGATTCTGTTGGATCCGCGACGCAGCGTTCACGCTCGATGCGCTGCTCCGCCTCGGCCGCCATTCCGAGGTAGATGCGTTCTTCTGGTGGTTCCTCCATGCAACACAATTGACGCGGCCACGTGTGCAGGTCCTGTACCGGCTGGACGGGGGCGACCACGCGCCAGAAGTATCGCTTTCCTTCGAGGGCTACCGGCGATCGGCGCCGGTTCGGGTAGGGAACGCCGCATCGAAACAGCTCCAACTGGACATCTACGGTGACCTTTTCGACACCGTGCACAGGTACGTTCAGGGCGGCCACACTCTGGATGTCGAGACAGCACGCCGCCTGTCGCAGACAGCCGACTTGGTGTGTCAAATCTGGCGTGAGCCCGATTTCAGCATGTGGGAGGTGCGCATGGAACCCAGGCACTTCATCCACTCGAAGGCGATGTGTTGGGTCGCGCTGGATCGTGCGATCGCGCTCGCTTCCGCGACTCACGTTCCAGCGCACAATATCGGTCGTTGGCGCCGCGAGGCCGAAGAAATTCGGGAGTTTGTCGAACACCACGGCTGGTCTGAACGCCTCGGAAGCTATGTCCGGTTCGCAGGCAGCGACGAGGTCGACGCCAGCCTATTGCTGCTCCCGATCGTGGGCTACTGCGATCCTCGAAGTCGCCGTAGCCTCGGCACCATTGATGCCGTTCGTCGAACGCTCTCGAGAGGTCCGTTTGTGTACCGCTATCTCGGAGGGGACGGCCTCATAGGCAGCGAAGGAGTGTTCTTGACGTGCTCGTTCTGGCTGGTCCAGGCACTTGGCCTCGCGGGCCGGTCGGACGAGGCGAGTCGGCTCATGGATCAGTTGGTTGGACTGGCCAACGACGTGGGTCTGTATTCCGAGGAGATCGACGCCAGGAGCGACGAGTTCCTCGGAAACTTCCCGCAAGCGCTCGTGCATCTGGCGCTCATCGGCGCCGCACACGCACTGTCGGAAAGGCGCTGACCGATGACGGTGTGGGGTGCAATCGCTGGCGGTTTCGCTGGGACGTTGGCTATGACGAGCTTGCTGCGCGCCGCGAGCGAGTTGGGCCTGACCCGGATTGACATCCCGTTCCTCCTGGGAACGGCCGTGTCGGTGGATCGCACGCGCGCGAAGGTCGTGGGTTTCGTCCTCCATTTCTCGGCCGGGCTCCTGTTCGCGATGCTGTATTACGCGTGCTTCGTCGCAATCAACCGCAGCGGATGGTTGATCGGTGCGGGATTCGGAGTCTTCCACGCCTTGTTCGCAGGGACAACCCTGGTCAACATCCTGCTGCCATTCGTTCATCCTCGAATGGGAACGCCGACGACCGCAGCCGACTCGACTCCTCTTCTGGAACCCCCTGGGTTCATGCTGTTGAACTACGGTCGCAGTACGCCAGTCGTGAATCTTGTCGCTCACGCGGCGTACGGGGCGCTGGTTGGCGGATTTACCGAGCTGTCAGCGCGGTGACTCAGTGCGGCTGCGCCACGACCCCGGCGATTGACGTGGCGGGATTCCCTGAGATGTCCGCAGCGGAGGCACCGTTGCTGGTCCTCTCGCGACGTCCCTGCGCCAGACGCTGTTCGACGATCCGGTCGGCAGCAACACTTGTCGGAATTCCAAGGTCGTGTGCGACGGCAAATACTTTGCGCAGACGAGAGTAGATCTCTCGAGTCAGCGCAAGCGCACGCGTTCGATCGTAGCCGTGCAGCTCGACATAGACGTTGATCAGGCCGCCGGCATTGATCACGTAGTCTGGTGCGTACAGGATTCCCCGTTCGAGGATCACTCGGGGCACGTCCTCGCCGGCGAGCTGGTTGTTTGCCGAACCCGCGATCACCTCGCACTTCAGCCGCGGCAGCGTGTGCTGGGAGATCGAACCGCCCATCGCACAAGGGGCGAAGATGTCAGCCGGCACGTCGTAAATGTCCTCGGTATCCACGGTCTGGATGCCGAGCTGCCTGCGAGCTTGCTCTCGCCGTTCTGGGTTTGCATCGCAGCCGATGACCGTGGCATTCGCCTGTTGCAGGAGTTCGATCAGAGCCCAGCCAACCTTACCGAGGCCCTGAACTGCCACACGACGTCCTTCGAGAGAATCCCGCCCCCAGCGTTCTGCTGCGCACGCTCTCATGCCTTGCAGAACGCCGTAGGCGGTGACCGGTGAGGGATCCCCGGCGCCGCCGTGCTCAGGCGACACACCGCCGACGAATCGGGTCGCCCTGCGGACAATGTCCATGTCCGACGTGTCGGTGCCAACATCCTCGCCCGTGTAGAACAAGCCATTCATGCGCTGGACGAACTCGCCGAATGTCCGGAACAACCGTTCGCTCTTGTTCTTGAGCGGATCGCCGATGATGACCGCCTTGCCGCCACCGAGTGGCAGCCCCGCGGCTGCGGCCTTGTATGTCATCCCGCGAGAAAGCTCCATCACGTC
>JAICEG010000323.1 GCA_025924295.1 Vicinamibacteria bacterium | reverse complement strand
GCGCAGAGCCGCGAACCACCGTCAGCGACAACAGCGCCAGGCAGAGGAAAAACGCCGGAATCGTGCGCGAGCTGGACATGAAGCGCCGCCTTTCTCGCGATCTTAGCACCGACTCCACGTCTGACCCCGAATCTGATCCATGCCTCCAGATACTGCTTCTCGAGCCCCGCAGTTTCGCGATTTTGACAACCTCGGGGGTACAGTTGACCGCGTGACACAGCCTGCACTGACGACCCTGACCGACGACGAACGGTTGTTTCGCGCCAGCGTGTACGAGTTCGCCGATCGAGACATCCGCCCGCTCGTCCGCCAGATGGATGACGAAGCGAAGATGCCGCGAACACTGATCGATCGGCTCTTCGAGCTCGGCGTGATGGGCATCGAGATCCCCGATGAGTTCGGCGGCAGCGGCGGGACATTCTTCCATGCGGTGCTGGCCGTCGAAACGCTCTCGCAGGTCGACCCATCCATCGGCGTACTGGTCGACGTCCACAACACGCTCGTCATCAACGCGCTCCTGCGTTGGAGCTCAGACCAGCAGAAGCGGGCCCACCTCGCGAGACTCGCGCAGGGAACTGTCGGTGCCTACGCGCTGTCGGAAGCAGGGTCGGGCAGCGATGCGTTCGCACTCACCACCCGCGCCGCCGCGCGCGGCGACGGCTACGTCCTCGACGGGCGCAAGCTCTGGATCACCAACGGCAACGAGGCCGATCTCTTCATCGTCTTTGCGACGATCAATCCCGAGGCCGGCTATCGCGGGATCACCGCGTTCCTGGTCGACCGTGACACCCCGGGGTTCACGATCGGAAAGAAGGAAGACAAGCTCGGTATCCGCGCCAGCAGCACCTGCGAGCTGATCTTCGAGGACTGTGTCGTCGCCGGCGATCGCGTGCTCGGGGACGTGGGCAAGGGCTACAAGGTGGCGATCGAGACGCTGAACGAAGGGCGCATCGGGATCGGCGCCCAGATGATCGGCATCGCACAGGGTGCCCTGGATCACGCAGTCCGTTACACGAAGGATCGAAAACAGTTCGGGAACACTATCGCGTCGTTCCAGGGCGTGCAGTTCCAGCTCGCCCGGGCCGCCACCGAGGTCGCGGCGGCGCGGTTGCTGGTCTACAACGCCGCGCGCCTGCGCGATGCCGGGCAGCCGTTCCTCCAGGAAGCCGCCATGTGCAAGCTCTTCGCATCGGAAGTGGCCGAGCGAGTCGCGTCGCTCGCGGTGAACCTCTTCGGTGGCAACGGCTTCGTCAAGGACTACCCGGTGGAGAAGCTCTTTCGCGACGCGAAGATCGGCCAGATCTACGAGGGCACGTCGAACCTGCAGCTGCAGACGATTGCCAAACAACTCCTGTCGTAAGATATCGAGATGCGAGTAGGCATCATCGGTTGGCGTGGCATGGTTGGTTCCGTGCTCGTGCAGCGCATGCGCGAGGAGCGGGACTTCGATCTGATCGATCCAGTCTTTTTCTCCACTTCCCAGGCGGGGGCGACCGCACCCGAGATCGGCAAGACCGTCGGGACCGTCAAGAACGCACTCGACACCACCGCGCTCGCGGCCATGGACGTCCTCATTTCGTGCCAGGGCGGCGAGTACACCGCCGACATCCATCCGAAACTGCGGCGCGAGGGCTGGAAGGGGTACTGGATCGACGCAGCGCGTCAACTGCGGATGTCCGACGATGCCGTCATCATCCTCGACCCGGTGAATCGCCCTGTCATAGACCGCGCATTGGACCAGGGGCTGAAGGACTTCATCGGCGGCAATTGCACGGTCAGCCTGATGTTGATGGCGATGGACGGCTTGTTTCGGACCGACCTGATCGAGTGGATGACCTCCATGACCTATCAGGCGGCTTCGGGTGGCGGCGCGAAGCATATGCGCGAGCTGGTCTCGCAGATGGGAATCGCCCACGCGTCGGTCGCCGATCTGCTCGCCGATCCGGCCTCGTCGATCCTGGATATCGATCGGGAGTTGATCGCCACCCAGCGCGGACGTGACTTCCCCGTCGAGAACTTCGGTTTCCCGCTCGCCGGCAGCCTGCTTGCCTGGATCGATGCGGATCTCGGCAACGGTCAGAGCCGCGAGGAGTGGAAGGCACAGGCCGAGGGCAACAAGATCCTCGGGCGCTCGTCACGCCAGATCCCGATCGACGGCGTCTGCGTGCGCGTCGGTTCGATGCGCTGCCACAGCCTGGCGCTGACCGTGAAGCTGCGGAAGGACATCCCGCTCGCCGAGATCGAGCAACTGCTGGCCAAGGCGAACGACTGGGTGAAGGTCGTCCCCAACGAGAAGAACGCCACGCTGCGCGATCTCACGCCGACCGCCGTCACCGGGACGCTCACCGTGCCAGTAGGACGATTGAAGAAACTGTCGATGGGCGGCGACTATCTGCAGGCGTTCACGGTCGGCGATCAGCTCCTGTGGGGCGCGGCCGAACCACTCCGACGCATGATGCGGATCATCGCCGGGGCGCCACTCGAATCGCCGGTGGACAAATTGAGCGCAGTCGTCCAGGGTTAACAACGGTGCGAGTCGGCGCCACTGCTACAGCATTCGTTGTCCTGGCGTTCGTGTGCGTCGCCGCTCCGGCATTCGCGCAGGATCCACCGCCAGAGCCCAAGATCTGGACGGTGACGGCGAGCGCCGGTCTCGCGCTCACGAGCGGGAACTCGGAGACGTCCACCGTCAACCTCGCGTACGACCTCACCTACGACCCACAGACCAGGAACATGATCAAGTCCGACGGACTGTTTCTGCGCGGCGAAACCGAGGGTGAGGTGTCCACACAGCGCACCGGGCTCAACATCCGCGACGAGTACAGGCTCACAGAGCGCATCTTCGTCTTCGGCCAGAACCAGTATTTGAAGGACGAGTTCAAGGAAATCGAGTACCTCATCGCCCCAACGGCCGGCGTCGGATACAAGCTGATTGATACGCCCGAGACCAGGTTCGGAGTCGACGCCAGCGTCGGCGTCGTGTGGGAAAAGAACACCGGGATCGACGACACCAGTTCATCGGGAGCGGTGGCCATGAGCCAGCGGCTGCAACAGACGCTGACCGCCAACACGACACTGACCCAAGTCTTTACGGGATTGTGGAGGATGGAGGACTTCGAGGACGCGCTGTTCACGCTTGGTGTCAGCATCGCCGCATCGATGTCGACGCGCACGCAGCTCAAAGTCGAGGCACTCGACACCTTCAAGAACAAGCCACCGCTCCCGACCATCAAGGCCAACGACGTCGCTGTCCTGATGTCGATTGTGTACAAGATGTAGCTTCGCGGGCTCCGTAATGCTGAATTCTGAATGCAGAATTCAGACGATGTCCGCTACGCTCGATGCTGCGCTCGACGACGACACACCGAGGCGCGGAGGCATTGAGATGACAGGTCTAGTTCGTGTAGCTCGCGGTCCGAACGACTCTGTCCTCGTCATCCAAGCAGACGATACTCTGTGCCTCGGTGCCTCTGTGTGTCGTGGTCATCGCGCAGCAGCGAGCGAAGCGCACAGCGGCTGCAGTAGCGATTCAGCACAGACTTCAGAGTCAGTGCCGGGGCAGGGTCTCGATCGCCACCGCCTCGCGTAGCGCCTCGGTTCTTCCCGCGAAGAGCTCGAGGGTCCTCACATCCTGCGCGAGCCGCTCGATGATGTGGCCGCGGCGGAACGAATCGGCGCCGACGACCTGAGTCGCTCTCGCCACGGCGCGCTGCGTCGCCTCCGTTGCCGCGAGCTTGGCCATCGACGCGTCGGCGAGCGACAACTCGCGCGCGGCGGCCGCCTTCCAGGTCAGGAGCATCGCGGCATCGAGTTCCGTGGCCGCATCAGCCAGCAGGCCCTGAACGGTCTGTTCTCCACCTGCGCCGTGTCCGGTGCGTCCATGCGCAGCGGCCAGCGCCTCATGAAGCGCCCGACGCCCCATCCCCAGCCCCGCGCCAGCCAGCAGGATTCGCACTCGTGACATGAAGGGCATCGTTGCGCCGACGCCGATGAACGGCGCCCCGTCGAGGCGCAGGTGACCACACACCACGCCGCCAAGCGCCGCGGTGTCGACCGGGTCCTGCATGACTCCGGGTGCGTTCAGCAGGACTGCGGCCGCAACAAGTCCACCACCGCTGCGCACACCGAGAACCGCGGCACCGAGCGGCGTGAGCGGCGTCACCCACGCGGCGCGACCGGAGAGTCGCCCACCTTCCTCGACCGGCACGTCATCTGACGACAGCGCGATCGCGCCGACGGCCTCCCCGCGCGCGAGATCGGCGAAGCGTCTATCGCCCTGGAGTCCAGCCGTGACGCCGGTGTGCAGCGCCAGTGATACGCCTGATGAGGATGACTCGTACGACAACGCTTCGACCGCCACGGCCGCGGCTAATGGATCGAACGTGTCGCTCAGCAAGCCGGCAGCGGCCGCCGAGCGAATGACTTCACCCGCGGGTGCATCCGCCGCGAGCTCCTTTCCGAGGCGGCGCGCCCTCGACTGCCAATCGAGCTGAGCGGGAGAAAGATTGAAATCCATCCTTGCAGTGTAGGGCGGGTCCTGATTTTCGGACCCGTCGGGTCTAAAACGCAAGACCCCAGACGGGTCTACAAACCAAGACCCGGCCTACGCTGTCGCGAGTCTTCTGAAGATCGGCGACAGACGAGACGCGCTCGATGGGAGATCCTCGGGCAGCACGCGCGTGTCACCGACGACCGTCATGAAGTTGGTGTCGCCCGCCCATCGCGGCACGAGGTGCACGTGCAGATGTCCCGGGATGCCGCCACCGGCCGGCCGGCCCAGGTTGAGGCCGACGTTGATTCCCTCGAGCCGATAGGCTTCGCGCAGCGCGGCTTCCGAACGCTGGGTCAACAGCGCGACCTCGTTCAGCTCGTCAATCGACAGATCGACGAGCGTCGCCGCGTGCCGGCGCGGGATGACCATCAGGTGGCCGTTGTTGTAGGGATACCTGTTGAGGATGACGTAGGCGAGTGATCCGTCGTAGACGATCAGCGGATCACGCTCGCCATCTGACACCGTATTCGGGTCCGGCTTGCAGAAGACGCAACCAGTCGAAGGTTTCTCCGACGTCACGTAGTGGAGCCGCCAGGGGGACCAGAGGTGGTCCACCCCGCTATGCCTGTGACGCGACGCCGGGGAGCTGATCGAGCGATGCCTCGGCGGACGAACCCGCGGACTCGTCCTCGCGATTGATCAGTTCCTTCAGTTCCTTGCCCGGCTTGAAGTACGGCACCTTCTTGGGCGGAACGTCCACCTTGTCGCCGGTCTTCGGATTGCGACCTTTTCGCGGCTCGCGCTTGCGAAGCCGGAAACTGCCAAACCCTCGCAACTCGATCTTCTCCCCGCGATGCAGGGCATCGATGATGCTTTTGAATACGGTGTCGACGATGACTTCCGAGTGTTTCTTGGTGAGGTCCGAAACTCGTGAGACTTCCTCCACGAGCTCCGCTTTGGTCATGCTGCCGCCAGGCGTATTCAAGCTTGGCTCCTTGGCTGTGGGACCCGGGCTGCCGCACGTAGGCGCAGCCCGGAACTTCCCCTCTGTTATCGCGTTCTACCGGTTCCTGAAGTGATCCCCGAGCGTTGCCGTGCCGGTCCCCTCGCCGTCCTGGTACGCCTCCCAGTCGGCGCGATACTCGTCGCTCTTCAGAGCCCGGATACTCAGCCCGATCTTCCGCTCCTGCGGACTGAGCTTGATGATCTTCATCTGATAGGTATTGCCCACCTGCAGATCGATCTTCTCGCCGCCATGCGAGTCGTCGAATTCCGAGACATGGATCAGCCCTTCAATGCCTTCATCCAGCTCGACGAAGGCGCCGAAGTTCGTCATCCGCGTCACCTTGCCCGCGATGATGTCGTTGACGTTGTGACGGGAGAAGAAGTCGTCCCAGATGTCGGTCGCCAGCTGCTTGAGGCCGAGTGACAGCCGCTGATTCTCGGCATCGATGCTGAGCACCATCGCGTCGACGACATCGCCCTTCTTGAGCACTTCGGACGGATGCTTGACGCGCTTGCTCCACGACATGTCCGAAATATGGATCAGACCGTCGATGTCCTCCTCGACTTCGACGAACGCGCCGAACTCTGTGAGGTTGCGCACCTTTCCCTTGATCTTCGTGCCGACCGGATACTTCTCGCCGAGCTCGTG
>JAICEG010000322.1 GCA_025924295.1 Vicinamibacteria bacterium | reverse complement strand
CCGATGGCGGCCTCGGCTGCGCCCTCTTCTGGCCATTCGATCTCACGCGCTACTTCGCGCCGTGGACCCCGATTCCCGTGTCGCCTATCGGCCTAGGAGTTCTATCGCCATACGGGATCTTCGTTGCCTTGGTGGAGCTCGTGTACTTTGCGCCGTTGATGTGGTTCGCCTGGAGACCTCGCCTCCAACCCGTCATCCCCGTGGTCGTGTGGCTTGCGGCCCTCTGGCTGTTGCGTTAGCGATCGCCTGCACGCGCGTGTCGTCCGCGTCTCGTTGCGTGATGACTCAATAGAAGCCGATCCCGCGGCCCATGATGCCGACGCCCGAGAGGGGACATGACGATTTCTGACCTCGAATATTCGAAACGAGCCAAAACGCGGCGACACACACTCGACTACGACACACAGAGGCAGTGAGGAACTGAGGCTCTTTGTGGGTCATGAACGCGGCGATAAACTCTGCGTCAGGTGAAGATTTCCTGACGGAGCGTGACGAACGCTCAGGAAAGCAGGAGGCGCTGATCGAACACGGGACGCTTGCTGCCGACGAGCACGTCCCACCACTCGAAGTGCATCGCCATCAGGTGATCGAGCTCGCGAGTCTCAGATGAAGGCTCCCCCTGATCGATTGCGGGCATGCAGTACGCAGCATGAGGTGACGCCTCGAGCATGTGAAGCACCCCATCCGAAAAACCGCCACCCGCATACGCGATGCATCCAGCCATGGGGAACGCCTTCAGATCCTCGAGGGCGTACGGGATCTTTTCGTCGACGGTGCCGATGCTCTCCTGGAACTTGCATTCGATCGCGAACGCACGGTTCGTGCGCTCGCAGATGCAGAAGATGTCGACGTGCCGGTTCTTGCCGATGATCGTCTTGCCGATCTGGATCTCGCGGTAGACCTTGAGGCTACGATCCTCGAACCGCCGGGATACGTAAAAGGCGACGAGGTCGGCGTAGGCCGAGCCGGTCACCGCCGCGACCCCATCATGGCAAAGAGATCGGGCGTGACCGCCGCTGCCACCCCGTCCGGCTTGCGGCCCTCGCCGAGACGGCCAAGACGCTGCGCTGAATAGGCCACTGCGTCGGGATTGAGATCGGTGCCGAGGAACCGGCGCCCGAGGTTCAGCGCGGCGACACCGACACTGCCCGATCCCATGAACGGGTCGGCGACCACGTCGCCCGGCTGGGAACTCTGGCCGATGACGACCTCCGACACCTTGACCGGCTTTTCGGCAGGATAGCCACGGTGGATGCGCGGCTCCTTGATGATGTCCGCCACGCCAAGGTCGTTCAACCTACGCTTGCCCTTTTCGAAGAACAGGATGAATTCGTAGCGGGCCCGGTAGTGATAGCCCATGCCGATGGTCTGCTTGTCCCACACGAGCGGCTTCCAGAACTTGAAGCCGGCCTTTTCCGCCTCAGGCTTGGCGACGAACATCGTCTCGGCGTCGCAGAACAGGTAGAAGTGCGTGTCGGGCTTGAGCACGCGAAAGGTTTCGGCGAAGAGTTCACCAAAGCGCGAGTTGGGAAACACGCGAAACCAGTCGTTGCTCGATGACTTACTGTGCTTCAGCCTCGTCGTCGTCCCCACGGCGCGGTGCTTCTCGAGCGATTCGTACGCCGGATCCGTCACGACCAGGTCGACCGACTCGGTCGGCAGATCGCGTAGCCACTGAACGGCATCGAGCGCAGACAGCTCGAACTGAGGTTTCACGGACGGCATTATAAGACGCTCGCAGTTCCAGGTTCAGCGTTCAGGGTTCAAGGTTCGTGTTCAACGTTCTGGTTCGGTGTTCTTAGTTCTTCGTTCTTAGTTCGCCTAGTGTCGCGGTTGCCAGTGACAGAGTAGGTCACACGGTCGCAGCTTCCTCATCCAACAGCACCAGCGATTGCTGGGCGCGACGGACGACGAGCGATATCGGCAGCATCGAGTCCTCGCGCGTCAGCGCTTCGTGCATCACAGCGGCCTTCGACTTACCGAGGGCCATCACGATGACGCACCGGGCACTCGTGAGCAACGGCAGCGTCATTGTCAGGCGTCGCGGTGGCGGCTTGGGGGAGTCGACGATCGGGACGACGAGCTGATGTTCCTCGAAGAACGCCGGATGTCCTGGAAAGAGCGACGCGACGTGTCCGTCCGGTCCGACGCCGAGCAGCACCAGGTCGAGATGAGGGCCCTCGCCTAACACGCGGCGGAGCTCGGCAGCGTACAGAGCGGCCGCCTCATCGAGATTTGGATGATCTGCCGGCATTCGATGGATCGATGAGGGGCTCGCGGTGGAGGAGTCGAGCCACAGCGACCTGGCAAGTTCAAAGTTCGAGTCAGGCGAGGAAGGAGGGCCGGCACGTTCATCGACCCAGAAGACATGCGTGACGCTCCAATCGAGTGGCACGCGGGCCAAGGCGGGGAAGCAAGCACTTGCAACGGATCCACCCGGAAGCGCGAGCGCATACAGGCCTCGAGCGGTTGTCGCGCGCGTTGCTCCAGTGACCACCTCTGAGACAAGTCGATCGAGCAAAGAGGTCAGCGACCCGACCAGGACTTCAGGACGCATCTTCTATCAGGGGCTTTGCCTCCGGTGGACCCCAGCTGCCGCATTCGTAGGTCGTGAGCGGCATCGGCATGTTCAAGACCGGATCGACGATGGCCCACGCCGCTTCGACCACGTCCTGTCGAGCGAAGAGGGTCGCGTCTCCCGTCATGGCATCGCCGAGCAGGCGTTCGTACGGACCGAGCCGGGTGCCTTGGCCCTGAGGCTCGCCCCTCACGACCGACAAGGTGACCTGCTCACCCTTCATGCCTTCACCGGGCCGCTTGGCCGATGCGCCCAGGTCGATGGCGACATTGGGCGCCAGTGTGAACTTGGCGTAGTTATCGCCCTGCGGCCGTTCGCGAAAGACGACGGGGGGTGGTTCCTTCAAGTCGACGAAGATCTCGGTCTTGCTTGCCTCCAGGCACTTGCCGGCACGCACGTAAAACGGCACACCGTTCCACCGCCACGAATCGACGAAGAGACGCATCGCCACGAACGTGGGCACCCGCGAGTCGGGTGCGACGTTCTTCTCCTTCAGGTAACCGCTGAATTGCCCGAGCACGATGTCGGCCTTCGATAGCGGCCTGATCGTTCTCAGGACCTTGGCCTGTTCGTCGCGGACGGCCTCGGTCCAGGTCGAAGACGGCGCTTCCATCGCGAGGTAGGTGACGATCTGAAGCAGGTGATTCTGGATGACGTCGCGAATGACGCCGGTTTCCTCGTAGAAGGCGCCCCGCCCGGCGATGCCGATGTCCTCTGCCATGGTGATGCGAACGTGTGCGACGTACTGGCGATTCCAGATCGGTTCGAGGAACGAGTTGGCGAATCGAAAATACAGGATGTTCTGAACCGCCTCTTTCCCGAGGTAGTGGTCGATGCGGAAAATCGCCTCCTCGGGAAACACGTCGCGCAGAGTGGCGTTCAACTCGCGCGCCGACTGCAGGTCGCGGCCGAAGGGCTTCTCGACGATCACCCGCGCTCCGTGTGCACCGCACCCGGTCGCGTTGAGGTGTTTGATCACTACCGGGAACATCGTCGGGGGAATGGCCAGATAGTGCAGCGGCCGCCTGGCATTCCCGAGCGCCTGGCGGAGTCTTTCGAATGTGCTCGCGTCGTTGTAGTCGCCCGACACGAGACGGAGCAGCGACTCGAGCTTCTTGAACGACTCGGGATCAAAGGAGCCGGCGGCCTCGAGGCTGGCGCGCGCGCGTTTGACCAGGTCTTCCAGCGATCCTCCCGAGCGGGCCACGCCAATGACCGGCACGTTCAGTCGTTCGCGGACGACAAGCGCCTGCAGCGCGGGGAAGATCTTCTTGAAGGCCAGGTCCCCTGTGATGCCGTAAATCACCAGCGCATCGGACTGTTCGCGCATCACTTCTTCTCCGCATGGCCGCCGAACCCCCAGCGCATGGCGGAGAGCACGCGATTCTGAAAGTCGTCCTCACCGCGCGAGGCAAATCGTTGAAAGAGCGCCGTCGCCAGTACCTGCGCCGGAGCGCCGATGTCGGTAGCCGCCGCAAGCGCCCACCGGCCTTCGCCCGAATCAGACACGCGACCGGCAAATCCCTCGAGCGAGCCACTCTTCTCGAACGCGGTTGCCGTCAGGTCGAGCAGCCACGACGTGATCACGCTGCCATGACGCCAGACCTCGGCGATGGCTGCCATGTCGAAGTCGTACTGATAGTGCTCGGGCTGGCGCAGGGGAGTGGTCTCGGCGTCGTGCTCCACGGAGGTCTTCCCGGCATTGGCGTGCTTGAGGATGTTGAAGCCCTCGGCGTAGGCCGCCATCATGCCGTATTCGATCGCGTTGTGGATCATCTTCACGAAGTGACCGGCGCCCGACGGTCCGCAGTGCAGGTATCCGCGAGCGGCCGTGTCGTGCGGCGCTGACGACCCCTGCGACACACCACCCGGCGAGAGCGCGGCAAACATCGGGTCGAGCCGCTCGACGACATCGCGTTCGCCGCCGATCATGAGGCAGTAGCCGCGTTCGAGCCCCCACACACCGCCGCTCGTGCCCATGTCGACGTAGTGAACGCCGTGCGTGGCGAGGCGTGTGTGGCGCGCGATGTCGTCCTGAAAATTCGAGTTGCCGCCGTCGATCACCGTGTCCCCGGCCGTAAGTTGCGGAACGAGCTCGTCGAGCAGGCTGCCCACGACCGCGACCGGAACCATCGCGCAGATGACGCGCGGAGACGAGAGGCGTGCGACGAAGTCGGCGATCGACGTGGCGCCGGCAGCGCCGTCAGTCACGAGCGCGCTGACCGCCGCTGACGAACGATCGAAGACGACCAGCGAGTGGCCGGCGCGCATCAGTCGCCGCACCATGTTCGATCCCATTCGGCCGAGGCCGATCATTCCTATTTGCATAGAGACAACACCTGTCGGTGCGATCTTCTCATGCTTGTCGGTGCGATCGTGGATCGGCGTCGGTGCGAACTTCCTGACGCCCGTCGGTGCGATTCCGAACCGGGTCGGTGCTGAGATTACTTCGCGAGGAGATGCGCGTCGCCGTAGCCGGGAAGCTCACGGATACGTGCGAGATCGCGAGAAGCCAGGTCGGAGTTGGGGTAGCCGTCCACGCGAACCTGCAGCACGACTCCCTGTGGGAACCCGAGGTTGAACTCCACGGCGCGGGCGCGGAAGCCGGCCTCGAGCAGCTCGGCGACCAGCCGATCGGCGCGGCTGCGGCTGGTGAGTGACGCCACCTGAATCGCATAGCTGCCGTCATGCGCCGCCTGCAGTGTCGGCGTGGCCGGGCGGTCGCGCGCGATCATCTCGATCTGCGGTAGAGGCGCCTGGATTGCCGACCACGTCGGACGGGCCGGCAGTGCCGGCACCTGGAGGTCACTGCTGTTCGCAAGGTAGAAGAACACGATGGCAGCAGTGGCAGCGGCGACGAGCGTGGCTATTCCCACCGCAGCCACAATTCTTTGTGACCCTGCGCTGCTCAGCGGTCCTGCCAGGTCTGCTTCGGCCGCAAACTCCGACAGGAACTGCGGCGAGCCGGAAATCGACGACACCGGCAGCGACGTCGCCCTGACGATCTCCGGCGCACCAGGCTTCGTCTCGGTGGCAGCCGCATCGGTTCGCACGCGAACGGCATCCTGCTTTGGCGGCTCGATCCCGAGCGACGTGGCCGCCTCCTGGATCAACCCCGACTCGATGAGCGTCGCCTGCGCCTGATGACCACGCTGCAGCGCGCGATCGCAAATCAGGTTGATGACGCGCGGGACACCGCCCGATGCCTTGAAGACGGCAGTGATCGCGTTGTCCGAGAACTGAACGGGGTTGCCGTTTTCACTGGCGATCGAGAGTCGGTGACGAATGTACTTGCCAACTTCGGTGAGACCGAGCGGGGTGAGCTCACAGCGAACCGAGACGCGCTGATCCACCTGCCGCATCTGCGGCATCTTCAGGTTCGTCTTGAGTTCCGGCTGGCCGACGAGGACGACCTGGAGAAGCTTCTCCCGCTGCTCGAGGTCGGACAGGATGCGGATCTCTTCGAGCAGCGTCAGCGGAAGGTTCTGCGCCTCGTCGATGATGAGGACGGCAAACGCCTGCAAAGGGACCAGCGAATCGAGGAACTCGTAGAGCGGATAGCTCAGGTCGGGTCTCGACGCGCCAGCCAGGCTGCCGCGCTTGAGATCGG
>JAICEG010000321.1 GCA_025924295.1 Vicinamibacteria bacterium | reverse complement strand
GCAGCAATCTGTTGCGCGATCTCGTACCAGTTCGTCATGCCAGTGCTGACACAGTGGTACGTGCCTCGCGGCGCACCGAGAGCCATGAGCTCTCGCGTCGTCTGTGCGACATCGGGAACATAGCTCGGTGTCACGGTCCTGTCGACGAACGCGCGCACCGTTCCGCCGGCGACCAGCGTATCGGCGATGTAGTCGATCGTGGCGCGATGACCGCCGATGCCGGTTCCGCCGAACAGGCTCTCGACCCGAAGAATGTAGTGATTGGAGCACGCATCCCTGACCGCTACTTCGCCAGCCAGCTTGGACGAACCATACACGCTCAGCGGGTTCACGGGATCGTCTTCCGTGTAGGGCACCGTGGCCGTTCCATCGAACACGAAGTCGGTGCTGAAATGCACGAAGAGCGCCCCGGCTTGTGCTGCTGCCTTGGCGAGTAGTCCGGGTCCGGAGGCGTTCACGGCGAACGCCGTCGCAGAATCCGATTCCGCCCCGTCGACCGCGTTGTACGCGGAGCAGTTGACGATGACCCCTGGCTTCGAGTCCTTGACGAATCGAGCGATCGACTCTTCGACAGTGATATCGATCTCGTCCTGAGTGCTCGCAAGCACCTGGTGACCGGCAGTCGCCAGTTCGCTGCACACAACGCGACCCAGGCGCCCTGTCGCGCCGACAACGAGAATCCGCAACGCCACAGGAACCGAGCTCACCGCGTTGATGGAGCGGGCGTTCCTACATCACGCCAGCTGTAGTTCTTCTCGTAGTACTCGCGGTACTCGCCGGAGCGCACGCGACGCGTCCAGTCGGCGTTGTCCCGATACCACCGCACGGTCTGCGCCAGGCCCGTCTCGAACGTCATCTCCGGGACGAACCCGGTCTCGCGCGCCAGCTTCTCGCTCGAAAGCGCGTAGCGTCGATCGTGTCCGGGACGATCGGTCACCGTGGTCATGAGCGACTCGGGCGCGCCGACGATCTCGAGCACGCGCTTGATCACCTCACGATTCGGCAGCGCGCGATTGCCGCCGATGTTGTAGACCTCGCCATCACGGCCCTTCCGGAGTGCAGCCAGGATCCCTCGGCAGTGATCGTCGACGTACAACCAGTCGCGAACCTGCATGCCGTCGCCGTAGACCGGGAGCGGAAGACCGTCCATCGCGTTCGAGATCATGAGCGGGATCAGCTTCTCGGGAAACTGATACGGCCCGTAGTTGTTCGAAGCGCGAGTCACGACGAGAGGAAGCTTGAACGTCCGAACGTACGACAAAGCGAGGAGATCTGCAGACGCCTTCGAGGCAGCATACGGGCTGCTCGGCTTCAGAGGGAACGTTTCGTCGGCTTCGTGCGGAGCATCGATGTCGCCGTACACCTCGTCGGTCGAGACCAGCAGGAAACGTCCAATCTTCGCTTTGCGCGCGGCATCGAGCAGCGTCGCCGTGCCGCGGACGTTGGTCTCGATGAACGGATCGGGCGACAGGATGCTGCGATCGACGTGCGACTCGGCAGCGAAGTGCACGATCGCGTCGATACCACCCTCCACGATGGGTGCGACAGCGCGCGCATCGCAGATGTCGCCCTTGACGAAGGTGTGCCTTGGGTGACGATCGAGTGACGCCAGGTTCTCGAGATTGCCCGCGTAGGTGAGCTTGTCCAGCGTGACGATCTGCGTGTCCGATTCGTGCGCGAGGACGTATCGGACAAATGCGGAACCGATGAAGCCGGCCCCTCCTGTGACGAGCAATTTCATTTGAACTGGGTCTCCCAGTCGTAATTCAGGTGACGGTCGTCGTACGCCATACGACATTCGTCAGCCGGGTCGTAGAAACGGCTGGTCACGTAGACCAGGACCGCGGAATCAGTGCCGATGACTTTGTAGCCGTGCGCCACACCTGGTGGGATGAGCAC
The DNA here is from genome assembly GCA_025924295.1 of Vicinamibacteria bacterium. Taxonomy (GTDB): domain Bacteria; phylum Acidobacteriota; class Vicinamibacteria; order Vicinamibacterales; family UBA2999; genus Gp6-AA40. The sequence continues at coordinate 4,306 of JAICEG010000321.1, read as the reverse complement.
CTGCCATGTGCGCGAGTTGCCGACGTACAACGTGTTGCGCTGGCCGAACGTCGGTGATCCCTTGCGCACATCCGCGAGAACGATCTGCAACATGCCTTTCACCACCGTCCAGCAGTCGTACTGCTTGAGGTGATAGTGGAAGGCTTTCACGATGCCAGGATAGGTGACGGTTGCAGAAACCTGGGTCGTCTCGGGTGGAAACGTGCCGGCCAGGCCGTTCCCGACGCGCAGCACTTCCATGAACTGACCCCGATCGTCGGGCCACACCGCATGCGGTTCGATACGCACGCCATCGATCAGCCCCGGGGCGTTCGGAGACGTGATGACCGTCCCGATGCCCTTGCTGCACTGTGGCATCTCGATCTCGAGCGAGCCAAGCACAACGTCGGTGGACGCACCGGGTCGATAGATCTCAGTGACGTTAGACATACAGCTCCGTTCAGCTCTTTGAGCTCGCGACAGGATTCTCCGCCAGCGCTCGCCGAATGTCGGCGGTCGTCGCGGCGTCAGGGTTCGCTGCGAGGGCTCGCTGCAGGGCCTCCCGGCCGCGCGCCGTGTCTCCGGCCTGCAAATGCGCCAGGCCGAGGTGATAGTGATACGACGCGTTCGTCGGCGCCTTCTCGATGCTCCGCTCGAAGAGCGGTATCGCCAGGGTCGGCATCTGCTTCTTGTAGTACACCCAGCCGAGGGTGTCCATGATCTCAGGGCTATCAGGGACCACGGAACTGGCCGTTTGGGCGAGTTGCAACGCCATGTCGAGGTTCTCACCGGACTCGGCATGCATCCAGGCGAGATTGTTCGCGGCAATGGCAGCGCGCGAATCGATCGCGAGCACGTCCTCGTACCGCTTCTTCGCCTGATCGCCCTTGCCCTGAGCCTGGAGGATGATGCCGCTCATCGTCAGTGCACCGACCGGTTTGCTCTGCTTGGAGGCGAGGTTCTCGAATTCGACGCGCGCCTGATCGAGCTTCTTCTGGCTCACATACAGTTGCGCGAGCATGCCGTATGACGTCAGAAGCGTAGGCGATGTCTCGATAGCTTGCCGCAATACCCGCTCTGCCGAGGCGAGGTCCTTTGCCGTCCAATACGTTCTCGCCGCCAACAGCAGCATCGTCGGCGTCGTGTCGGTCTTGAGTCGCTCCTCGATGCGCGCCGTCGCGGCCGCGGTGTTGTTTGCCTTGAAGTCGAGCGCAATCAAACCAGTCAACGCATCCACTGAACCCTTGTCCAGCTCCGTCGCCCGCTGAAATGCGCTGCGGGCCGTTGCGGTGTCGTTGCGAAGAAGGGCCAGGGAGCCCGCGAGCGCGTGCACAGGCGCGGCATTGGGACTGGCCTTTTGTAAAACTGCGATCTCGCGTCCCGCGCGGTCGAGGTCTTTGCTCGCCAGCAGACTTCGCACGAGCGTCAGCCGCGCAGCCAGGCTCTGAGGCTGGTTCTTGGCCGCTTCTTCGGCCGAGCGCACTGACGCGGCGGTGTTGCCCGCGGACAACTGCAACTTTGCGAGCTCGAGTTGTGCGGCCCCCGCACGTGGATTGATCCGCAGCACTTCCTGGAACGCCGCTTCAGCGGCGGGAGTATCGCCACGCGACTGATACAAGCGACCCAGGGCGAACTGCGCTTCAGCCGAGGAGGGATTCGCCGACGCGGCAGACTTGACGGTTGAAAGGGCGTCATCGCCGCGGCCCTCTGTCAATAACAGCTGGCCCTTCAGCAACTGCGCGTCTACCGCGGACGCGTTCTTCGCCAGTACATCTTCGACCAGAGTCTGGGCTTTCTGCAGGTCACCCGCTGCCGCATATGCGCGCGCGAGTCGTTGTCCGGCCTCGGGTGCTGCAAGTTCCTGTGCTCCGAGCTTCTCGAGGCGCGCGACCGCATCTTTTGCGCGGCCCGACGCAATGTAGTAGTCGGCGAGCGCGAAGTCGGCACGCACATCGTCGGATGCATCGGCGATGCGCACCAGGTACTGCTCCGCCTCCCGGTACTTGCCGGTTGCGATGGTGAACGCGGCCATCGCGCGATTCGCCGGCCCGTTATCGGGCTGAATCGCGAGGGCGCCGCGGAATGCGGCCTCGGTCTCCTTCGCATTCCCGACAGACCAATAGAAATTTCCGAGCGCGAGATGCGCATCCACCGAAGCCGGGTCCAGCTTCACTGCCTGCCTGAACGCGACTTCAGCCTCATCGCGCCGGCCCCTCGCCATCTCGACGCGGCCGAGATGCGTGAACGTTGTCCCACGCGCTGGATCCAGTCGGATGGCTTCCTCGATCGATTTGAGAGCCTCATCGAATGAGCTGAGTCCTGCCAGCGCATTGCCGCGGATCACGTGTGCTTCGATGCTCTGGGGCTCGACCTTCAGTGCCGCGTCGACTCGAGCGAGCGCATCTTCGCCGCGGCGCGCCGCGAGGAGGAAGGTCGCTGCTGTGAGTTGGACCTGAACATCATTCGGCAGGAGGTCGGCGGCTCGCACGTAGGATTCAAGCGCCCGTGGTGCATCGCCGGTGCGGGCGTAGGCTTCGCCAAGCTGCTTGTGCGCCTCGCCGAATGTGGCATCAGCCTGGACTGCGTTGCGGTACTCGATGATCGCGTGGGAGTACTTGCCCTCTTTGGCGTACGCGTTCCCGGCCTCGAAGGCCTTCTGACGGCGGACCGCGGGGTCCTGGCTGCAGCCGGAGATGAGAAGCGCGGTCAGGACGATGAGGTATTTCGATTTCCGCGTACGCACGAGCCGCGTCAGGGTCATCTTGACGGTTTGGAGCAAACCCCTCTCCGGAAGGGAGGAGACGAGTGCCTGTTGCATAAGCCCTTGTATCTGAGTGTCTTAATTAGTGTATTTCGTTTCGGGACCGGTCCGGCTTCGCATGAAGTCTGCCCAACGGCTGATTATTGTCCCGCCTGGACTTGGGTCTCTGAGGGCCGAAAACGACGCACCTGGTCAGCGAGATAAGCGCAGGATGGACGAGGCCCCCGACTCTTCGCCGAGGGCCACGTAGACCTGACCATTCGCGCCCTCGGTCGCCGCGAGGACCTCGAATCCCTGGGAAAATCGCACTCCCTCTGTGATCAGCGGAGCTGCGTTGGGCCCCAGCGAAGATCTGAGAAGGCGACTCGGAACACCGATCAGCAGTCCTGCGAGAGCGTGTTGCCCACTTGCTTCCTGGGCGGGAATCGGGCGAGATGCCGACGGCCCATTCACAAGCGGGTTGAAACTGACGACCAGTTCCTGGGCCTCGGGGGAGTGGCCGGACAACCAGACCCTTCCATCTCGCGGATCGATAGCCAGTCCCCACGGTGTCGCGACGCCTTCAGCGATCGCTGGCTGTCCACCAGCGTTGTGCCGCGGGACGAACCCGTCGCTGGTGAAACGTGCGACGACGCCCGGCCCGGGTCCGCGAGGGGCAGGCAGTGCGATGTAAAGCAGGCCGTCGGCATCAACAGCGAGCGGTGCGCGTGCACCAGCGCGGAATGGAAGACCGTTCACGACAGTGGCTCCTTCGCCGAGCGTGTTTTGAACCTCCCGGAATCGCGTGATGTTCAGAAGGGGCTCGCGCGTAGCAGTGTCAGTCCATGCGACGAATACCGAGGATGTCGACATGAAGTTGACGTCCAGTGCGAGTCCGACCGCTCTCACATCCGGCGCCAGTTCCAGCGCGGCGCCTGGAAGGACGTCGCCACCCGAGATCACACGAACTCTCCGGTCACCCTCGACGAACAAGATCCGTCCGTCGGGTGTTGCACTCAATGCGGTGACCGGTTCGAGGCCCGAAGCTACAACGACGCTCTGGAAGCATTCGCCGCCCGGCGATCCCGTACACGCGAAGCCGGGGCTGCGCAGGCTTCGATCGTCGCCGCTGCTCTGAGGAAACGTGATTTGAGCAGTCGAGGCGAGATCGACGGTGATGGCAGGGGACCGCGCGCTTTCGACTCCGTTTTGAATCGCGGACAACTCGAGGCGGTGGCGGCCCGGGGTCATTGAGGGCAAGATGCCCGAGCACTGGAAGCGCCCGGCGGTCGATGCGTCGCCACAGCGAACATCGCTCATCGTCGACTGCGAGTCGTCCACATAGAGCCGGAACGTGAGCGAGCGAACCTCGTCGCGAGATCCGGCTGCCTGGTCCCACCCGAGGCGTGCGCCGGAGCGAATCGGAATCGGTCCCTGGTCCTGCCCCTGCTCCGGGCTGTCTCCGCCGCAGCCCACGCTGCAGCAGATCGCCGCGACGGTTGCCAGAAGTCGGATGGTCAAAGTGATTTGTAATCGGGGAATCCTGGTCAGTATTGCATGCCCGCCTTGTGCGCGCGTGACGGCGCT
>JAICEG010000320.1 GCA_025924295.1 Vicinamibacteria bacterium | reverse complement strand
CTTTGATCGTGGATTGCTTGATGATTGCCGATTCTCGATGGTTGATTTATGACGATTCATCCCCGGATGAACCGTCAATCAACACTCAACAACCAATCAACAATCAAAAATCATCAAATCAAGAATGATCTACTGGCCCGTGTCGCAGGCCTCCGTGATGCAGATCGACTCGAGTGTGCGGCCCAGCGGTGGTGCCTGGAGACCGGCGTCCGTCATGAGCTTGCGCAGCAGCGCCCCTGCCTCCGGGTGCCCAATCGCCGACTGCACTCCCACACGCACGAGACCATCGGCGTAATCGACCGCCTGCCACGTGTGGACCGCCAGCTTGCCGCCCCGGTTGTCGGTGTTGCCGTAGTCGCGCGTATCGAGCTTGGCGCCGTTGTCGACCAGGATCTGAATCACGTCCGTGCGCCCCTTGTGAGCCGCGCCGTGCAACGCGGTGCGACCGGTGTCGGCCTGCGCGTTCACGTCGACACCCAGCTCGATCAGCATCTTCACCGTCTCGAAGGTCGCCTTCGGTGACCACTCATAGGTGATGCCTTCCACCCAGCCGATGCCGGCCGCCACCTGCAACGGCGTCACACCCAGCGCCGTGTTGATCTTCGGATCCGCGCCGCGCGCGATCAGGAGCTTCATCAACTCGATGTCCCCCGACTGCGAGGCACGCAGAAACGCGGTGGCGCCGTTCTCGTCGAGCCACTGGTTGGTGAAGACCGTTCGAGTCTCTGTACTGTCCTTTACGCGAGCATTGACGTCGGCGCCTTTGTCGAGCAGAAGCTTGATGTAATCGAGGTGATCCATGTCACCCCGGCGCACAGGATAGTCGCCGTTTTCGATGTTGCGGTTGTCGGTCGCCAGATACAGCGGCGTCCATCCACCCTTGTGGGGAAGATTGGGATTCGCACCGTTGTCCAGCAGATATGCGCCGAGCTTGTAGTAGCGGTTCTGCGTGGCGACCAGCAGCGGACTCCAGCCGTAGCCAGTGGTCTGATTGACGTCTGCTCCGGCGGCCAGCAGGACTTTCACCGTCTCGAGATTGTTTGCACGCGCCGCGTAGACCAGCGGCGTCAACGCACCACCGTCGTTCGGCGCAGGCGTCCTGCGTGCGAATCCGACTGCCGCGGCCGCGGCGTCGTCGAGCTGATCATCGCCTGCCGCACCTGTCGGTGTCCGGCCTCGCCCTGCTCCACCAGCACGGCCGGTTGCAGCGGCACCACCAGCGCGCCCGCCGGCAGCATCAGCGCCCGTTCGTTCGTCTCCTGCGGTCTCACGAATCTGGCGCAGGTCGAGTGCGTTTCCTGCCGCGAGCGCTGCACCCTGAGCGGCGACGGCCTTCCTCGGATCGTTGGCTTTACCGAGCGCCGGCCCACGACCGCGCTGCGCGGGGTTCGATTGCGCCGCGATGTTCGCGCCGCTTTCGATCAGGAACTTGACCGCGGGAGCATGCCCTTCATCAGCCGCCCACATCAGCGCCGTCGTCCCGCGCAACGTCTCCTTCGCATTGACCTCGGCACCAGCTTCGACGAGGACCTTCATCGCTTCGACGTTACCGGTGCGTGACGCCGTCATCAGCGGCGTACGTCCGAGCGGGAGTTTCTCATTCGGATCGGCACCGGCCACGAGCAGCGTCTTGATGATTGCTGCATCGCCGTTCACGCAGGCCAGCCACAGCGGTGTCGAGCCGGCACGATTGGCAGCCTTGGGATTGGCACCCGCCCGAATCAGCGCATCAACCAGCTCCTTGTCGCCCTTGAACACCGCCCAATGGAGCGCCGTGGCACCATCGGCCTGGGGCGCGTTGACGTCCGCCTTCTTCGCGATGAGCGATTGCACCGCGACCTTGTCGCCGCGCGCGGCCGCATCAGCCACATCGCTTTTCGCTGCGGCCTCAGAGATGGCCACGAAGCCCACGAGGACTGCGGCCACGATGACCACGAAGCCATCTTGTCTTCGTGTGGTTCTCACAGCGCCTCCAGACGACCCGTGCTGTCGCCAATGCTGTCCTGTTCGATGCCGTACTTCTCGAGAACGCTGAGCAGCAGATTACCGGTCGGTATCTGCTTGGACGGGTACGCGAGGTGGCGGCCGCCCTTCAGCTTCCCGTTGAGGCCGCCGACCAGGACGTGCGGCACGTCGTAGTGCACGTGCTGATTCGAGTTCCCCATGTTGCTGCCGTAGAGAATCAGCGAGTGATCGAGCAGCGTCCCGTCGCCGTCCTGCGTCTTGGCGAGGCGGTCGGCCAGGTGCGCAATCATCTTCACGTGATAGACGTTGATCTTCGAGAGCTCCGCGATGCGCCGCGGATCCTCGCCGTGATGCGACACGCCGTGGAACCCTGCCGTCGGCGCTTCGCTTTCGGGGTACGTGCGGCCCGTCAGGTCGCGAGCGAACAGCAGACTGCCGACCCGAGTGATGTCGGCCTCGAACGCGAGCGCGAGCAGATCGAACTGCAGCTTGATGTGCTCGTCGAACGTCTGCGGCACGCCGACCGGCACTTCGATGTTCTCCGGCGCGACGGCTGATGCCTTCATCGCGATCTGCAGGCGGCGCTCGATCTCGTTCACGTTCTGCGCGTATTCATCGAGGCGCTGGCGATCCGATGCGCTCACGTCCCGGCGCAGACGCGCGAGGCTGCCGGTCAGCGAGTCGAGGATGCTCTGGTCCCGCTTCCGCCGGGAGCTGCGGAGTTCCGCGGTGCTGCCGTCGCCGAACATGCGCTCGAACACGACCTGGGGATTGAGCTCCATCGGCAGCGGCGACGTCGGCGACGCCCACGAGATCGTGTTCGTATACGTGCAGCTGTAACCCTCACCGCAATTGCTCGAATTCGCCCCGGGGTCTTCGACCGCCAGTTGCATCGAGGGCATCAGATTTTCCTGGCCGATCTTCTGCGCGATGAGCTGGTCGATCGTGGTGCCACAGTAGACGTCGGCGCCGGCGGTCTTCTTCGGCTTGTTCGCGCACAGGAACGCGGCCGCAACCCAGTGATCGGCGCCGGTGACGCCCGGAGGCGGCTCGGCCGACCGCGAATGCAGCCCGCTCAGGATCACGGTCTTGTCGCGGAAGGGTTCGAGCGGGGTCCAGATAAAGGGAAGCTCACCGACCAGCGGGCCCTCTGCGGTCGGAACCCAGTAGCCCGGCGCTGCCCCGTGCGGAACGAAGCAGCCCACGAAGCGCGGCTTCGGGGTTGCGGCTGTCTGCGCGAGGGCCGTCGCGGCCGGCACCATTGCATCGAGAAATGGCAGCGACAGGACTGCGCCAGCGCCACGGAGAACCGTTCGTCGGGAGATGTGCTTCTTGGTCAGAAACATATGATGTCGGGCCTCGATAATTAGTCCGCTACAGCCTATCCAGTCCGGCTAACCACCTTTGCCAAGCCCACGGTGGTCAAGAAGCCGGACACTACATGCTACCGCGCAGCGTGCTGCCCCGCGGCAGCAGTGACCGCCTTCTGATTCATCAGGAACGCATCGCTCTTCACGATTCCCATGACCAGCGACGAGAACCGGTACTTGTTGGCCGCCGCGTCGCGAGCGATCGCCCGCACCATCGGCATGTCCTGATACTCGACGCCACGGCCGAGAGAATACGTCATCAGCTTCTCGGTCACGACGCGAACGAACTGATCGGAGTAGCGCAGCAGCGCCGCGCGCAGCGTGATGACACCGTCGACCTTGGTGCCATCAGGCAGGATACCTGTCGCATCGACCGGCACGCCCTCGTCGAGCGTTCGCCACGCGCCGACCGCGTCGAAGTTCTCGAGCGCGATGCCCATCGGCTCGAAGATCTGGTGACACGACGCACAGGTCGGGCTGATGCGATGCATCTCGAGTTGCTGCTTCATCGTCGGTACTTTGGTGTTCCCTGCCGTGTCGGTCGGCACCTCCTTGAAGGCAGGCACATCCGGCGGCGGCGACGGCGGCTCGACGCCGAGGAACGTCACCAGGAACCACTTGCCGCGAGTCACCGGCGCCGTGCGCGCGGCCGCCGACGTGACCGTCATCAGCGCGCCCTTGCCGAGCAGCCCGCGCCGCATGTCGAGCTCAGCTGGAAGCGTGACCCGGCGGAACTGCGGGCCGTAGATGTTCGGGATGCCGTAGTGCTTGGCCAGGCGCTCGTTGACGAACGTGTCGTTGGCCGTCAGCAGATCGACGACGCTCCGATCGTCCTGCACGATGCTGGCGAAGAACAACTCGATCTCGCGCTGATAGGCAGCGCGCAGGTTGTCGTCGAAGTCCGGGAAGATGTTAACGACCGGCTCACTCGTCTTCAGAGAGCGAACTCCGAGCCACTGACCGGTGAAGTTCGAGACCAGCGCCTGCGAGCGCGGGTCGCGCAGCATGCGTCGCACCTGCTGCTCAAGCACCACGGGATCTTTCAGCTTCCCCTGCGCGGCGATGTCGATCAACTGATCGTCCGGGATGCTGCTCCACAGGAAGAACGACAGGCGCGACGCGAGCTCGAGATCGCTGAGGCGATAGCTCCTGCCCACCGCGAGGTTTGCGGGTTCCCGTTCGCCGCGGTAGATGAACTCGGGATCGGCGAGAATCCGCTGCAACGCAGCCTCGACGCCGGCGTCGAACGAACCACCTTCCTGCCGGCCATCCTGATAGAACTCCATCAGCGAGTTCACGTCCGCGGCCGTCGCCGGACGACGGAAGGCGTGTTTCGCGAGCGTGGATACGATCCTCCGTGCACAAGCCGGTTCTTCGCGCGGCGTCTTCGGCGTGCAGACGAAGATCTTGCGGCGGCTCGCCGTGTCGGTGGGGGCCGTGGCCTCGAACGGACCTTCAATGGTGACTTGCCCGACGTGCGGATAGAACTGGAATCCCGGAATCTCGCCCGGCGTGTTCATCGTTCGCTGGAAGGGCCGGTTCAGTTCGCTGCCGGGCACGTCGTTGGTCGCGATGAACGTGACACCGACGGTGTGCAGCCCGGCCTTGATCGGAACGCGGGGCGTCGACTTCCCGTTGCCGGTCGTGCTCTTGATTTCCTTGTCCCAGTCGAACAGGTAGACCGGCTCGCCATCGACTGTGACTTCGAGCTTCTCGCCGGGGATCTGACCGAGGACGGCCTGGAAATAGCCGGTGACGCCCTTCACCTTGAACGAATAGAGACCATCCGCCGGGAACTGGTGCTTGATCAACATCCCGCCGCGAGTGCCGAACGGCAACCCTTCGATGTGATGGTTCTGCGCGGTGTCGGCGGGAACGTCGAACACTTCCTGCCGCGGGTCACCAACCGTGCCGATCGCCAGGCGGCTGATCTTTCCAGCTGCCGACAGATACGCCTCCATCAGCGCGGGCGACATGGTCAGGGCGCCGGCAATATTGTCGAACCCGCGAGTCGAGTCGTCGGAGGGCAGGAATTTGGTCGCGTCGACTTCGAGCGAGAGAAGATCGCGAATCGCGTTCGCATACTCTGTCCGATTGAGGCGATGCAGTCCCGGCGCCGGGAGATGCTGCTCCGCCGTCGAGTCGAGCTGGCCTTCCATCCAATCGAGCAACGAATCCAGCGTCGCCGCATCCGGCCGACGTGAATTGGTGGGAGGCATGAGCCCCGCGCGAACCTTCCGGATCACCTTCTCTGCGATCTCGGGATGGGCCGTCAGCTTCGCGAAGTCCAGCTGATCCTTCTCGAGAACCAGACCGCCTGTCTTCAGACGACCGTTGTGACAGGTGACACAGTACTGATCCACGAGCGCACGCGCCTTGGTCGGGTCGTGAGGCGTGGCGGCTGCGGCCGGTTTCGCCGTAGACGCCTGCGCTCCGGAAGCAGGCTTGGCAGTCGGCTGCGGCTGTGACGCCGGAGCCGTCGTTCGAGGGGCAGGTGACGGCGAAGTTCCACCGGACTGACCGGATATCAAGGCCACCGAAAAGAGAGCGACACACGCGGTAATAAGAAGTCTCGAAGTCACAAACACTTATCTACGCGGAGAGATTATTCCTGTCAAGGATTCTCTGGGCTGCGGCAGAGGCGAAGAACGGCGAATTTTGCCCATCCTGACACTCGAGCGTCGTGTAACACGCTTGAAGCCAGCCGTTTTGCGCCCGAGCCTCGGCAGACCACCCTGCGCCGCACCCTGACACACGCTGCCGAACGATCCCCAAACCGGGGTAACCAGAGTGTGTATACTTCCCGCCGAAGGTCGTCATTGGCTCTTCCTCCCTGCGCTTCTCTGGAGGACTCGGACCCCACTTTAAACAGTCGTCGTCTGGTCGATTCACCCCG
>JAICEG010000319.1 GCA_025924295.1 Vicinamibacteria bacterium | reverse complement strand
GCCGATGGCTTCGCTGCGCTTCAGCGCGGCGAACTCGCCAAAGCGATCGCACAGTTTCGCGAATCGGTGCGCCGCGATCCGTTGATGACGCTCGGCACAACCGAGGTCGACGCCGTGGCGCGAGCAGCAGCGGCGTTCAGAACTGGTCTGGTGGATGACGCTCGAAAGCAGCTCGAGTCGGTGCTCGAACAATCACCCGAGCGGGCCGAAGCGCATCGACTCCTCGGTATGGTCGAACTGTCGGATGGGAACACCGAGCGCGGCGTCTCCAGACTCAAAAATGCGGTTCGTCTCAAACCGGACGAGGAGCGTGCTCGCATCGCACTCGCCAATGCGCTCCTCGAGAGCCAGCAACTCGACGAGGCCGAACAGGCACTGCTCGAGACGCTCGCGACTATTCCGACGTCGGGGCGGGCACGCTATCTCCTCGGCCTGACGTATCAGCGTCAGGGAAAGCGGCTGGACGCCCTGCGCGAACTGCGGACGGCGCTTGCCTTGAAGCCGCTGCTCGGAGCCAACACCGTCCACCAGATGATCGGAACCCTGCAGCAGGACGAGCAGGACCTCGAAGCCGCGGCGCAGTCGTTCGCGGCAAGGGTCGATCTCATCCCGAACGATCGCCAGGCGCACCTCGATCTGGGAAAGGTGTTCTTCCTCCAGGGAGAGGATGTGCCGGCGCGTGCCGAATTCGAGATCGCCTTGCTCCTCAATCCCGCCGATGCCGACGCGTACACGGCGCTCGGGCAGGCACATCTTCGAGGAGGCCGCTATGCGGACGCAGCCGATGCGTCGCGCCGCGCGCTCGAGATCGATGCCGCCCATCGTGAGGCCAGATACGTTCACGCCACCGCACTGTTCCGAATGGGAAACACCGAAGAGGGCACGGCGGAAATGCAGGTGTTTCAGCGTCTCCAGGCCGAGGATGCCGCGTCTCGTGCGCGTGCATTCGAGCTGGGACGGCTGCGCCGCGAAGCAACCGTGTCGCTCGCCGCCGGCGACTACGCGACCGCGATCGCACTGCTGCAACGCGTGCTCGTGGTCGAGCCGACGTCCTCGACATCTCATCTCGAGCTGGGCCTCGCGCTGCTCGAAGGCGGCCAGGCCGCTGCCGCCCTGGACCGCCTGACGACGGCCGCTGCACTCAACGCCCCGCTCGACGTCCATCGTCACCTGGCCAGGGCCCACGCGGCCCTCGGACAGAAAGATGAAAGCCAGAAAGAGCAGGCACTCTACGAGCGGTTGAAGCGGGAGTCGATCAGCAAGACGGGCAGGGCGCGGTGAGACGAGCCGTCCTGATCGTCGTTTGCCTCGCCGCCGCGGTTCGCGTGGCGGGAGGACAGCGGGCTGCGACGCCAACGCCGTCCGATGCTCCCCCGCGCTTCACGAATACCGCGCCCGCCGACGGCCTCGATTTCCGACACGTCAACGGCGGCACACCCGACCGGCACCTGCTCGAGATCATGGGCAGCGGTGGATTGTTCTTCGACTACAACGAGGACGGCTGGGTCGATGCGTTCATCGTCGATGGCGGGTCGCTCGTGGACCCGAAGGTGGACGCGACCGCACGCGATCGTCTGTACAGGAATCGAGGTAACGGCACCTTTGAGGACGTGTCCGCTTCATCGGGGTTCACGCACGCCTCATACGGCATGGGCGCGTGCGCGGCCGACTACGACAACGACGGCTGGACCGACGTGTACGTGACGGCGGTCGGGCCGAATCGCCTGTATCACAACGACGGCGGCAAGCGATTCAGCGACGTCACGGCGAAGGCCGGCGTGGCCGGTGGTCCTGTCTTCAGCACGAGCTGCGCCTTCGTGGACGTCGAACGGGACGGTGATGTCGATCTCTTCGTGGTCAACTATGTGGACGCCCGCATCGACAACAACGCGTTCTGCGGTGATACGACGAAGAAGATTCGCATCTACTGTCATCCGCTCAATTTCGCGCCGCTGCAGAACGTGCTGTACCGCAACAACGGCAACGGCACGTTCACCGATGTCAGCCGCGAATCGGGAATCGCCGGCCACAAGGGCAACGGGCTCGGCGTCGTCAGCGGCGACTACGACGACGATGGGCTGCCGGATATTTTCGTGGCGAACGACACGACACCGAATTTTCTGTTTCACAACGAGGGACGCGGTGTGTTCAAGGAAGTGGCGCTTCCGTCCGGCGTCGCCGTCGCAGCCGACGGCCGGCCACGCGCCGGGATGGGCACCGACTTCGGCGACTACGATGGTGATGGCGACCTCGACCTGTTCGTTACCAACCACGAAATGGAAGCGCACACGCTCTTCCGCAACCTGGGAAAAGGCCTGTTCGAGGACGTGACGTTTCCCAGCGGTGTTGGACCACCCACCCTTCCCTTCGTCGGCTTCGGCGCCGGGTTTCTCGATCTCGATAACGACGGCGATCTCGATCTGGCCATCGTCAACGGCCACGTCATGAACAGCGCCAGTCATTTCCGGCCGGGCGCGAAGGAAGCGCAGCGCAACCTCCTGTTGAGAAACGAAGGCAACGGACGATTCCGCGACGTGACCCGTCAGGCCGGTCCCGGGTTCGAGATCGAAAACGTGAGTCGCACACTTGCCGCCGCGGACATCGACAACGACGGCGACCTCGACCTGCTGGTGACGAACAACGCCGGCGTCGCCGATTTGCTGCGCAATGGTGCCGGCGCGGGCGCGAACTCACTGCTCGTGAAACTGGTGGGAACGCAGAGCAATCGCAACGCGATCGGGGCGCGCGTCCGCGTCACGTCAGGCGGCAGGACACAGGTGCGGGAGGTGAGGGCCGGAGCCAGCTACCTTGGACAACACGATCTGCGCGTGCACATCGGTCTCGGCCGAGCCGCAGCAATCGAGCGGCTCGAGATCCGCTGGCCAAACGGTCAGGCGGAAACAGTGCCGAACGTTACCGTCAATCAGATCGTGACGATCACCGAAGGCAAGGGAGTGACGGCGAGGGAAGCGTTGAAACGCACACCGTAGGGCGGGTCTTGCTCTATGGACCTGCCTTATGGACGCCGCGCAACGTGGCGAACACGAGGTCGCCCAGTTGCTCGGGCGTGAACTGATTGCCTTCGATGTTGGCGACCAGCAGTCCGGTCCGTCCGATGACTGCGGTGTGGAGCGAGTGGTTCATGAGACCTTCGTCAGGGAAGGCCTCCTGGCCAAAGAGCGCGCACACGCGCCGAATGTCTTCGGGGCTTCCGGTCAGGAAGCGCCAGCCCATCCCCTCAGCCTGCCAGCGGGACGCATACGACGCCAGGGTCTCAGGCGTATCACGCTCGGGATCGAATGTGATGGTGAGCAGCACCAGATCCCGTCCAAGATCCTGTGAAAAGCGCTTCTGCAGGGCACCGAAATCGTTGGCCATCCGAAGGCAGAACTGCGGCAGCGCACACCGCGTGTAGACGAAGTTCACGACGACGACCTTGCCGATGAAGCTCGAGAGCGTCACGCGGCGGCGTGCCTGATCGATGAGCGCGAAATCGGGGACGCGAGCGCCAGGCGCCACCGGCGTCGTCGAGAACCCCGCCATGCGCTTCATGACCGACAGCCGGCTGGCGGTTCGGGGATCCTGCTCGACGGTCTGGTAGTGTCGCACCACGATCCGGGTCGCGTAGGCCGTCTTCTGACCCACCACGAGCGTGAACTCCACGATGGCGCCGGGCACTACGCCCTCCAGTTCCTCCCGCCGCCGGACCTCGAAGGGCATCGTCATGGCGTCCATGAAACCGGCGATGCGCTCGTGCGAGACGCTGAACCACTTGCCAGCAGGATCGACGCTGATCACCATCCCCTTGACGGCGTACTCGCGGTCCGCTGCGTCGAGTGAGCGCGCGACGAACATCGACAGCAGGACGATGACGAGCACGGCCGCTGGTCTACCGGCCACGACGCTCTCCAAGCAGCAGTCTCGGGCGGTTGAGCGGCGTATAGCTGGTTGCCATCTCACGAATCTCGATCACCTGGTTGCTGGCCACGTCCACAAACACCTGCCGAGTGCCGCTGGCCGGCCACCGCACCTCGACCTCGACGATCCGCACCGACTTGCCAAGCCCGATGTGCTGAGCCAGTGGCGACGCGCCGAAGGACCCGCCGCTGGTGACCGTGCGGTGGATCTGCCGACGTGCGCCGGTCCCGTCCTCGACGGTCACTTTGATTCTGGCACCAAGTGCCGCGCGGTTCGACTTCACTCCTACCAGGTTGAGACCCAGCCAGTCGTTGCCGTGGCCGGGGTTCTCGAACAGTCGGAACGCATGCGCATCTGCGGGCGTGGCACCACCCACCTTGAACGCGATCTCCTGATCGCCGTCGTTGTCGAGATCCGCGAACGCCACGCCGTGACCCTTGTGCATCTCGCCCGTCCCTGAGGAGATCGTCACGTCGACGAACGCCTTCCCACCCTTGTTCCTCAGCAGCATGCTGGGCACGAGCGAGACGTAGGACGGGCTGCCAGTTCCGAGATAGATGTCGAGGAATCCGTCGTTGTCGATGTCGCCGAAGTTGGAGCCCATCGGCATCAGCACCTTGTCCAGGTTCGCCGACGCAGTGACGTCCAGGAACGTGCCGTCGCCCGCGTTGCGATAGAGCCTCATGGTCGCGGCGTTCTGCTGAAGCTTCAAGTAGGAGCGGGCCGACTCCTCGATCGACAGGTAGTAACTGCTGGCGAACAGATCGTCCCAGCCATCGTTGTCGTAGTCGAAGAACCATGCGGGGAATCCGCGATCGGCGCCGACGACGCCCGCCGCCTTCGACACCTCCGTGAACGTCCGATCGCCGTTGTTCCGGTAGAGCAGGTTCCCGTCGCGGAAGTTGGAGACGTACAGATCGGGGAACCCGTCGTTGTCGTAGTCACCCGATGTCACAGCTTTGGTGAACGCGGCACGCGCGACGCCCGCGGCCTTGGCGATATCGACGAATGTCCCGTCGCCCTTGTTGAGGAACAGTTGCGAGGGCGCGTCCTCGTTGCCCGCGAACAGATCGACCCAGCCGTCGTTATCGATGTCGGCCCACACGGCGGTCTGACTGCTCGTCACCGGCGTCAGTAACCCGGCCGCGGCCGTGACATCAGTGAACGTGCCGTTGCAGTTGTTCCGCAACAGCGAGCGGCGCTGAGCCAGCTCCCATCCACCCCGCATCACCAGCACGTCCTTGCAGCCGTCGTTGTCATAGTCGGCCTGCGCGAGGTTCAGCCCCCCGACTTGTCCGCTGAGTCCCGCCTGCGCCGCCTGGTCCACGAAGGACCCGTCCATGTCACGCCGAAACAGTTGCATCGCGCCGCAGCTGTCGAAGTTCGACGTCAAGATCTCGAGCCGGCCGTCGTTGTCGAAATCATCGACGATGACCCCGCCGGCCGAGGAGAACGATTCGACGCCGGCCGCTGACGACACGTCGATGAAAAGCCCGACGTCCTCGGGGGAGTCGAAAGCTTCCGGTGCAATGAGATGCTGCGCCGGCACTCGGGACGGGTAACCGCCGGTTGCCATGTAAGCCGCGTTCAGCAACCATTTCACTTCAACATCGTCGGGGCTCGCTTCGAGAAGCGCCAGGAAGATCCTGATAGCTGCCTCGAAGTCGGCGGTCGCCTCGAGCGGCGGTCCCGGCGCGCGCGGGAGCAGGCACCGGTCACCCGGCTGCCGAAAGATCCCGTTGTCCATCTGCGCCTTGTGCAGATGCGCCACGCCGATCATCTGGTTCAGATGCGGGAGGCTACCCGGGCTGGCGGAGGGTGCGAGCACCTGCGCCTGCCGGAACTGTTCGAGGGCAGGCCCCATGTCTCCTGTATACGCGTGAAGCTGGCCGTAGGAGACGTACCCCTCCATGATCTCGAGTGGAGAGAACGCGGCACGAGCGGCGGTGGCCTCAGGTGCCAGGATCCTGGCGAGCGAAGTCTTCACTCGATCGACGGCCTGCTGTCGATACTCGCAGATGCTACGTGGATCCTGGTTCCAATCGGCGGGCTTCGGCAGGTTTTGAAGCGCGGTATGCGCCTCGGCGAAGCCATCGATGCTGACTGTCGCTTTCACACTGCTGACCGCCGACAGCGCCAGGATCTCACGGCCCCTGATCGTCGGCCCACTGGCGGCTTCCACGCGTGTGACAACGGCAAATCCCGTGGGCATCGACAGAACGCCGCTGATGCTTCCGGGCACAAGCGAGCGAAGCGCACGCTGAAGGTCGTCACGCAGCTCGGACAAGGCGACAGGACCGATGAGGCCACCTCGAGACGCCGATGGATC
>JAICEG010000318.1 GCA_025924295.1 Vicinamibacteria bacterium | reverse complement strand
CACCCCGTTGACAACGATCGGAGTGACCTGAGGATTGCTGGTACTCGCACCCTCGTCGCCTTCGCCGCCTGCGTTGCCACCAGCCGCTCCGCGGCCGCCGGCGGCTCCACGACCCTGCGCTTGCCCCGATGCTGCCCCATCAGTCGGAGGTGTCGCCGCGGGCGGCGGTCCGCCCCCTCGGCGACCAGCCGGTGTCGTGAGCTGCACCGACCACGCTTGCGTCAGCTGCGCGACATTGCCGGTGTTGATGTCGGCAAGCGGCGAGTACCGGCTGCCTGTGAAATCGCGGCTGTACATCGGCCAGTCGTTGTCGGCGGATGACGTCCGTCCGTTCTGCGCGACCACCGCGACGCCGAGCACGAACGTTGACGCGGCCACGATGACGAGCTGTTTAGTCGGGAACTGCATACTGCCTCGCTTTTGTCCGGGGTTCACCTTAACGACGGCGGAAAGCGCTCGGCCTTCTCCTCGAGCTGCACGCCGAACGTATTCAAAGCCATCGACACCATCCGGTAGCCACCGATCGTCGTCAGGATGTCGAGCAACTGCTTCGCGTCGAACTCCTTCGCGAGCTCACGCCAGGTCGCATCCGACACGACGTGATCGCGGTGCAGCTCGTCGACCGATCGCATCAGGATCGCCTCGACATCGCTGGCGCTGCCGGGGCCTTCGACGACGCGCTGAATCTCGGCATCGGTCATGCCCGCACGACGGAGCGCCGGCGCATGGGCGGCCCACTCGTACTCAGATCGACACAGCACTCCGATGCGCACAATCAAGAGCTCGCGAATCCGCAGCGACAACGTCGAATCCTGACGGATGTGCTCCGACACGCTGGTGCGCGGCTGATCCATGGCAACGTGGTTGGCATACGTGCGGTAGATGTTCGGCACGGTCCGGTTGCCGTACCTCGCCAGCCACTTCTTGACCTCCGGCGACCAGTCAGCCGGCTCGAGCGGTGGGATTCGCGGCTGCTTGCCGATGAGACGCACGTCGGTGCGAGCCGCCACCGGTTTCGAGGAGATGCCCGATGGCAGCCGATCGCGGAGCCCCTCGTCGACCGGCACGCCCAGCGAGTTTATGGTTCCGGCAACCATCGTGAACTCGGTCACGGTGAACACCGCGTCCATGACCTGCTTGGTGTCGAGCTGCGCGGTCAGCGCGGTCCACGTGCTGTCGCTCACGAAGCTATCGACGAGTAGTTCGTCAACTGATCGCAGCAGCACCGACTCGAACAGCTTCCATCCTGGCGCATCCGGCCCGCGGGCGATTCGAGTCAGCTCGTCGCTGCTGAAACCGGCCTTGCGCGCGAGGTCGGCGTGCTGCGCCCACACGTACTCCGAGCGCGCGAGCCACGCGGTACGGAGAATCAACAGCTCGCGATGCCGCGGCTCCAACGTCGATTCACTGGCGATGTACCGCTCGAACGGCAGGATGTTCTCCGCCAGCACGGGATGATGGAGATACACGCGGAGCGCATTGGTGGCTCGGCCGTCCCGTCCGTAACGGGCAACGAGTTCGCGCTGCGCCTCGGTCCATTGCGATTCGGGGACCGGGGCGAGCCTCTGCTCCACCCCGAACACGGCCGACGCGAGCGCGACGACCAGGACTACTCCACAGCTCGCTTGTGTTGGTTCTGTCGACAACGTCGTTCCCCATCGGAATCGGCCTGTTTTTCATCGCGGGCCTACGTTGATAGCCTCAACACAAGCGAACCGTAGAGTAGGACGACGCACACGACGGCTCTCCCGCCACGCACAACGCTACTCATGTTGGCCCCCGGCGTACGGTTACTGTGTCGACGGTGCGCTTCGGTAGTCGGTGTCGCGGACTTCTTCGAGCCACGTGGTTTGACCGCGACTGATCTGATAGAGCTTGGCCTCGGAGTCCGGAGCTGCTCCGTGCCAGTGCGTTGCACCCGGCGGCGACCAGAGCGATTCGCCCGGCCGCAGTTCGCGAACGGCCTGTCCGCGGATCTGTATGCGGCCACGGCCCTCTTCGGCCAGGATCAGTTGTCCGCCCTCATGCGTGTGCCACTTCGTCCGCGCGCCGGGCCCCAGCACGTACCAGGACAAGCGGCCCTCGGGCTTCAGCACCGTCACCTTGCCGCCGGTGAAGTTGGCAGCCTGTCCCGCGGCAGCCTGGTCTCCCGCAGGTGCCGGCTGCTGAGCGCCGGCCGTCCATGTGACTGCGGCCGCAAGCAGAATACCCAGGTATGCCGTCGTGCGTCGTCGATCTCGCAGCAGGTATCGAGTCATCGTCCAGAGCTCCTGTTTGCGCGTGGATCTCGGTCTACATTCACAATTCCGGAGTCATCGACTGCCAGCCCGCGCTCCTTCAGCAGTTGGCGAAGCAACGCCGCCGTGTCGCGGTGCACCTTCAGAAACTCGGCATACAGTACGCCATCGGCGATGATCAACGGCGTCCATCCGATCCTGTTCGGGACGTCGAGTCTCGCTCCCGCGTCGGCGAGATACTGAACGACAGAGTTGTGGCCGCGATAGGCGGCGCCGTGCATGGCGGTCTCGCCGTTGGCGTCGATCTCGTTGACAGCGGCGCCACGCTCGACCAGGAGCTTGACCGCTCGTAAGGTCTCCACTTCGGTCCCCGCGTCGTCGCCCTCGTTGAAGATGGCGACGCCGGCGGCCAGCATCAGCGCCGTCGTTTCCTCCACGGTCCTGGCATGGAGATCAGCGCCGTGCTCGAGCAGCAGTTCCATCATGTCGGGATAGGCGCCCTTGGCAGCGAGCAGCAACGGCGTAGCACCGAGGCGATTGAGACGCGTACGGTAACCGTCGCCCATCGTGGGTACGGTCATGCGCGCGTTCACATCCGCGCCGGCAGCGATCAGTTTCTTCGCCAGATCGATCGGAGAGAGACGACCCGTCTGCGCCGGATGAGGGAAGCGGCCGTAGCTCAGGCGAGGCGTGGCGACGACCTGATGCAACGCCGTCCAGCCCTGACCGGCTGCACTCGGATCGGCGCCGCGATCCAACAAGAATCCCGCAAGCTCGTAGTGTGCGTTGATGATCGCGAGGACGAGCACGCTCAGCCCGTTCGATGACGTCTCGTTCGCGCTCGCTCCGTTGTCGAGCAATGTACGGACGGCGTTCATGCGACCTGCGCGCACGGCGAACATCAGCGGCGTCATCGAGTCGACGACCATCAGCGTGTTCAGCACACCGCCATTGCTTCGCACGAAGTAGTCGCCCACGGGCCGGGCCGGTTCTGCACGCCGCTCTCGAGTGGCCGGCGGTGCGTCGGTTTCGCTCGCGGTGGCCGATGGTGGCGGCGCAGCGCTGCCGGCGCGGGGGGGCGTCGGTCTTCGCGACCGCGCCGTGACGTCGGCCCCCGCCTCGACGAGGACCGCAATGACAGCCGCATGACCTTCGGCTGCCGCCCACATCAAAGCGGTCTGACCGCGAACAGACTCGCGAGCGTTGACGTCCGCGCCGCGGGCGAGCAGGGCCTTCACGGCCTGGACGTTTCCGCTGCGCGAGGCGGCCATCAACGCGGTCTCGCCGCCGGCCGCAACCGTATTCGGATTCGCGCCAAAGTCCAGCAGACGCATGATCACCGCCGCATTTCCGGCCTCGGCTGCCACGGAGAGCGGCGGCACGTTGTAGCGATTGACTGCGCTGGGATTGGCGCCGGCTTTGAGCAACAAATCGACAGCCGTCAGGTTGTCGAGCTCGACGGCCCAATGCAACGCCGTCGACCCGTACGCGTCGGTGACATTCGGGTCTGCGCCCTGCTTCAGGAGCGTCGCCACGGCGGGCGCTCCCCCCTCGTTCTTGATGACGGCCACCAGCGGCGGATCGCTCGCACCGGCGGCGACGCCGAATGATGCGAGAACGAAGAACACACCGGCTGCAAGACGACTGCGATACATGTCCCTACACACCGGCGAGCAACTCGGGCAACTCGCCCGTGCTGTCTCCAAGCCGTTCCTCGGGCACGCCGACCTTTTCGAGCAGCGAGACGAGCAGGTTCGACATCCTCGACTTCGGGTCCAGCGGGAACTCCAGGAACCGGCCGCCTTTCAGTCGTCCACGACCGCCGCCCACCAGTACCGTCGGCAAGTCGAGCGGCGAGTGCAGGTCTCCGTCGCTCATGCCGGCGCCATAAACGAAAATCGAATGATCGAGCAGCGATCCGTCGCCGTCCGGCGTCGCGCGCATCTTGTCGAGAAATTCCGCGAAGAGCGCCACATGGTACAAGTTGATGCGCGTATAGCCCGCCACGCTCTGTGGGTTGCCGCCGTGGTGGGACACTCCGTGGTGTGCATCAGAGACACCGATCCACGGATAGCTCCGCAGGCTCAGCTCCCGCCCGTACTGGAACGTATGCACGCGCGTCACATCCGCCTGGTACGCAAGCCGGAGCAGATCAAACATCAGACGAACGTGCTCTTCGTATGACTCGGGAATGCTCAGCGGTTTGTCCGCCTGCACTGGCGAGCGGCTGTTGTGCTGCTCGGTCAGACCGATGCGCCGCTCGACACCTCGCACCGCTTCGAGATACTCGCCGAGCGCTCGACGGTCCACGCTTCCCAGCTTTGCGTTGAGACGAGCGACGTCCTGAGCGACAGCGTCGAGGATGCTGCGATCATCGCGCAGGTCTCTCGCACGGCGTTCAGGGGTGTCAGCCTCGCCGAACAGGCGCTCGAAGACTGCCCGCGGATCGGCCTCCATGGGAAGCGGTGTAGTGGCATCCCGCCAACAGAGCGAGCTCGTGTAGACACAGCTGTATCCGTTCTCGCAGTTGCCGACGAGGAATCCAGGATCGACGGTCAACTCGATCGACGACAGCGGTGTGGACTTTCCGAGCTCACGCGCGGCGACCTGGTCGACCGTTACGCCGCACTGATAATCCGACCCTTCGGTTCGCTTCGGCCGGCTGCCGCTGAGCCATGACGGACCGATACGAGAGTGGACGCCACCGCCCTCTCCGCGCGGCTCCGCTTCCCAATTGCTCAACCCGGCAATCGGCACCAACTGGTCGCGAAATGGTTCCAGCGGGGCCATCGTCGGCGCCAGTGTGAACGACGTCCCCTTTCCAACAGGCCGCCACGTGCTCGGATAGATACCGTTCGGCACGTAGAAGAAGCCGAGACGCGGAATCGGCTGCGCCGCCGTTTGCCGCATGGCCGTCAGCGCGGGCACCATCGCATCGAGCAGCGGCAAGGCCAATGTCGTGCCGATGCCCCGGAGGAACGTACGCCTTGCGAGCGCGGTCTTGGTGATGAACATCAGCACGCCTCGTCTGTCTTCATGCTGGCTTCCGATTCGACTGAAACGGCAGACTCTTTACGATTTCCACGATCAACGACGCGAACCTGTAGTCGTCGTCGGCGGTTTCCCGAACGACCTTGCGCACGGCCGGCGCATCGTAGTACTCGAGGCCGCGACCGAGCGCGTAGGTGAACAGCTTCTCAGTCAGCGTCGTGACGAAGCGTGTCGGAGGATTGAGAAGAGCCGCGCGAAGCTCTCCGACACCATCGAACGTCGTTCCGTCGGGAAGCATTCCCGACGTATCCACCCCCTGCGATGACTCGTCGACGTCGCGCCAGCGGCCGATCGCATCGAAGTTCTCGAGCGCAAACCCCGGTGGATCGATCATCGAGTGACACGATGCGCACGCAGGATTGGCGCGGTGTCGGGCCAGGCGCTCGCGGACCGACGACACCGCCTGCGTCACGTTGCTCTTCTCCTCGAACGCCGGGATGTTCGGCGGCGGATCCGGCGGCGTGACACCCAGGATGTTTTGCAGGATCCACTTGCCGCGCAGGACCGGCGACGTCCGATTGGGTCGCGAGGTCGCAAAGAGAATGCTGGCCTGGCCAAGCAGGCCGCGCCGGTTCTCGTCGGCAACCGTCACTCGCCGGAAGCGGCTGCCGTACACGTTGGGAATGCCGTAGTGACGGGCCAGCCGTTCGTTGACGAACGTGTAGTCAGCCGTCAGCAGATCCAAGGCGCTGCGGTTTTCACGCAGGACGCTCTGAAAGAACAACTCCGTCTCGCGGCGCATCGACTGCCGCAGGCTGTCCTCGAAGTCGGGAAACAAAAAGCTTTCCGGCTCGATCGCTTCGAGATTCCGCAGGTAGAGCCACTGTCCCGCGAAGTTGGCGACAAACGCCTCAGACCGCGAATCGGCGAGCATCCGCCGGACCTGCCGATCGAGACCCTCAGCGTTCCGAAGCTGGCCCTTCACTGCGGCGTTCAGCAACTCCTCGTCTGGAATACTGCT
>JAICEG010000317.1 GCA_025924295.1 Vicinamibacteria bacterium | reverse complement strand
GGTGTGCTGCACTCGCTTTCCGGCACCATGGCCATCAGCGAAACGACGCTGAAGGACACCATCCTGATGATGATCGACGAGCAGAACAAGAAAGGCGGTCTGCTCGGCAAGAAGCTCGAAGCGGTGGTGGTCGATCCTGCTTCGGACTGGCCGCTCTTCGCGGAAAAGGCGCGCGAGCTCCTCGAGAAGGACAAGGTCGCCGTGGTCTTCGGGTGCTGGACGTCGGTCTCGCGAAAGTCCGTCCTCCCGGTCTTCGAGAAGAACAACGGCCTCCTGTTCTATCCGGTGCAGTACGAGGGTGAAGAGTCGTCGAAGAACGTGATCTACACCGGCGCCGCGCCGAATCAACAGGCGATTCCCGCGGTTGACTACCTGATGAACGAAGTTGGTGTAAAGCGGTGGGTCCTCGAAGGCACTGACTACGTCTATCCGCGCACGACCAATCGAATCCTCGAGGCCTACCTGAAACAGAAGGGCGTCGCGGATGCCGACATCTCGATCAACTACACGCCATTCGGCCATTCGGACTGGCAAACGCGCGTGGCAGCGATCAAGCGTTTTGGCTCGGCGGGCAAGAAGACCGCCGTCGTGTCCACGATCAACGGCGACGCCAACGTTCCCTTCTACAAGGAGCTCGGCAACCAGAAGATCTCGGCCGAAGACATCCCGGTCGTGGCGTTCTCCGTCGGCGAAGAGGAGCTTTCCGGCCTCGACACCAAGCCGCTCGTCGGACACCTGGCGGCGTGGAACTACTTCCAGAGCATCAGCAACCCGGCCAACAGCGCGTTCATCAAGCAGTGGAAGACCTTCATCAAGAAGGCCGATCGCACGACCAACGACCCGATGGAAGCGCACTTCATCGGATTCAACCTGTGGGTGAAGGCGGTGGAGAAGGCGAAGTCGACCTCCGTCGATGCGGTGCTGACCGCGTTGCCCGGCCTCGAGACGCCGAACCTCACCGGCGGCGTGGCGCGCATGCTCCCGAACCATCACATTACGAAGCCGGTGTACATCGGTGAGGTGCGTGCCGACGGCCAGTTCGACGTCGTCTGGAAGACGAACACCACGGTTCCTGGCGACGCATGGTCCGACTATCTGCCGGTCAGCCGGGAAACGGAAGCTGACTGGGTGAAGTTGAAGTGCGGGAACTTCAACACGAAAACGAAAGTGTGTTCGGGACAGAACTACAAGTGACGTTGACGACGTCCGGTGGGCAGCGGCTGTTGTGGCTGCTGCTCGCCGCATGTCTGGCGGCACTGCCGGCCTCGGCTCAGACTCCGGACGACGAGTTTCGAGCCGTGCTGGCAGAGCTGCGCGAAGCCAGCTTCTCGGACAAGGAATCGATTGCCGACAAGCTGATCGCCACCAGCCACATGAGTGCGCGCCCCGTGCTCACGGCGCTACTCGAGGACCGCCTGTTCGTCCGCTCGCAGGATCAGCAAATCTTCATCGTCAGTTCCACGGAAGAATCGCGAACGCAGTACGAACTCATCGACCCTGTTTCGCTGAGCCGGGCCGGTTCTGCGCCCGTCGACGAGCTGACCAAGATCGGCACGAACAATCGCCTGCGCCGATTCCTGCGTATCACCATCGCGCGCGGTGCGCTCGCCAACCCGGATCCAGACGTCCGGCGCGCCGCGGTCAGAGAGCTCTTGCGATCGCTGGACGCGTCCGCTATCGAACTCCTCCGGCAGCGCAAGACCGAGGAGACCGATGCGCGTGTCCTCTACGAGATCGACACCGCGCTGGCGCTGGCCACGCTCGATGACGGCGATGCCGCTGCACGAGTCGCGGCCGTTCAGACGTTGTCTGAACGATTGAGCCCGGAAGTGCGGAACCGTCTCGCGGCGCTGATCGAACGCAACGACGATGGCAGCTTTGCCGAAAGCGACGAGGGTGTTCGAGTTGCGGCGGCGGCAGCGATCGAGACGATCGACACGGCGCGCAGTCTGTACTCCGGTGTGGAGACGCTGTTCTTCGGTCTCAGCCTCGGGTCGGTGCTGGTGCTCGTCGCCATCGGCCTCGCCATTACCTTCGGCGTCATGGGTGTGATCAACATGGCGCACGGCGAGCTGATGATGCTGGGCGCCTACACCACGTACGTGGTGCAGACGGCGCTGCCCGGATACATCGAATGGTCGGTGCTGATTGCCGTGCCGGCGGCATTTCTCGTTGCCGGCCTTGCGGGGGTGCTGATTGAACGCACCATCATCCGCTTCCTTTACGGTCGCCCGCTCGAAACGCTGCTGGCGACATTCGGCGTCAGCCTGATTCTGCAGCAACTCGTCCGCACGGTCTTCTCGGCGAACAACCGATCAGTGATCACGCCTTCGTGGATGAGCGGCACGCTGCCGATCAACGATGCCCTGTCGATCACGTACAACCGCCTCTACATCGTCATCTTCAGCCTGATCGTGTTCGGCTTGCTGCTGGCGGTGCTCAAACGCACGCGGCTCGGTCTCGACATCCGCGCTGTCTCGCAGAACCGCGCGATGGCGCGCGCGATGGGTATTCGCAGTGAGTGGGTCGATGCCATGACGTTCGGGCTCGGCGCCGGTATCGCCGGCGTTGCGGGCGTGGCGCTCAGCCAGTTGACCAACGTCGGACCCAACCTCGGGCAGTCCTACATCATCGACTCCTTCATGGTCGTTGTCTTTGGCGGAGTCGGAAATCTCTGGGGCACGCTCATTGGTGGGATATCGCTCGGCGTGATCAACAAGCTGCTCGAGCCGTATGCCGGCGCCGTGCTCGGCAAGATCCTGGTGCTGGTCGTCCTGATCCTCTTCATCCAACGCCGGCCGCGAGGGTTGTTCCCGCAAACCGGTCGCGCCGCGGAGGCCGCATGAGCGCGATCGCGGGCCGTCTGCCGTTGTCGTTCAGCGATCGCGAGAGCCTCTGGTTCCTGTCGATCCTCGCCGTCATCGCGATCGCGGTGCCGATTCTCAATCTCGCCGTACCGCCCTCGTCACCTCTGCATGTATCGACGTACGTCCTGACACTCGTCGGGAAGTATTTGTGCTACGCGATGCTGGCGATCGCTGTTGATTTGATTTGGGGGTTCTGCGGAATCCTGAGCTTGGGTCACGCGGCGTTCTTTGCCCTCGGCGGGTACGCGATGGGGATGTACCTGATGCGGCAGATCGGAACGCGGGGGGTCTACGGACATCCCGTTCTGCCGGATTTCATGGTGTTCCTCAACTGGACGGATCTCCCGTGGTTCTGGTACGGGTTCGACCGATTCTGGTTCGCGATGCTGATGGTCGCCGTCGTGCCGGCGGTCCTGGCGTATGTGTTCGGATGGCTCGCGTTTCGATCCCGGGTCACGGGCGTCTACCTGTCGATCATGACGCAGGCGCTCAGCTACGCGCTGATGCTCGCCTTCTTCCGAAACGACATGGGCTTCGGCGGTAACAACGGGTTCACCGACTTCAAGGACATCCTGGGTTTCGACCTGCAGCAGGACACCACACGGTCGGTGTTGCTCGTCGTCACCGTGGCGGCACTGGCGGCGAGTTACTGTGTGTGCCGTGCTATCGTTGCCTCTCGCGCGGGCCGAGTGATTCGCGCCATTCGGGATGCCGAAAGCCGGACGCGCTTTCTTGGCTATCGCGTCGAATCGTACAAGCTGTGGGTGTTCGTGTTCTCGGCGGTTGTTGCGGGAGTGGCTGGCGCGCTGTATGTGCCGCAGGTCGGCATCATCAACCCCAGCGAGTTCGAACCGATCAACTCGATCGAAGTCGTGATCTGGGTGGCGGTGGGCGGACGAGGCACGTTGTTCGGCGCAGCGGCCGGTGCCGCCCTCGTCAACTACGCGAAGACCTACTTCACCGCTGCGCTGCCGGAAGTCTGGCTCTACGCGCTCGGCGCGATTTTCGTTGGTGTCACGTTGTTCCTGCCGCGCGGGCTGGCGGGGCTGATGCCGGCCGCGAGTCGAGGCAAATGAGCTCACCCGGCCGCTCCAATGGCACACGCTCGGTGCGCCGCTCATGGCGGGAGCTGCGCGAGGCAGCGAAGCGGCGAGCGCCGCCGCCGCTGCTCGGCAAGATCCTGTATCTCGAAAAGCTCACCGTCAGCTTCGATGGTTTCAAGGCATTGAACGGCCTGACACTCTACGTCGACCCAGGTGAACTGCGCTGCATCATCGGTCCAAACGGGGCCGGGAAGACGACGATGATGGACGTCATCACGGGCAAGACACGTCCCGATGAGGGCTCGGCGTGGTTCGGACAGGATGTCGACCTGTTGTCGTTGACCGAGCCCGAGATCGCACAGGCAGGTATCGGGCGCAAATTTCAGAAGCCGACCGTGTTCGAGTTTCTGAGTGTGTTCGAGAATCTGGAACTGGCGCTTGCCGGTGACAAGACGTTCTGGCGCACGTTGGTCGCCCGTCTGACGCCGGCACATCGCGAGCGGATCGCTGAGGTGCTTCACATCATCGGTCTGGTGGCAGAGCAGGGCGTAGTCGCCGGCGCGTTGTCGCACGGGCAGAAGCAATGGCTCGAGATTGGTATGCTCCTGATGCAGCAGCCCGAGCTTCTCCTGGTGGATGAGCCGGTAGCCGGCATGACACCGCAGGAGACAGAGCGCACCGCAGAACTGCTGCTGTCACTTGCCGGCAAACACACCGTCATCGTCGTCGAGCACGACATGGATTTCGTGCGCTCGATCGCCGGCCAGGTCACGGTCCTCCACGAAGGACGGGTGCTTGCCGAAGGTGACATGGACCGCGTGCAGAACGATCCACAGGTAATAGAGGTCTACCTCGGCGCATGAGCCTGTTGTCCATCAGGGGCCTCAACCAGTCGTACGGCGGAAGTCATACGCTGTGGGACGTCGACCTCGACGTCGAAGCCGGCTCGCGCACCTGTCTCATGGGGCGCAACGGGATGGGAAAGACCACGCTGCTCAAGTGCATCATGGGTCTGCTCCCGGTCACATCCGGGACGATCACGTTCAAGGAGACGAACCTGAGAACGATTCCTGCCGACGGGCGCGCGCGCCTGGGAATCGGCTACGTTCCACAGGGACGTGAGATCTTTCCGCAGCTGACCGTGGAGGAGAATCTTCGAGTGGGACTCGGAGTTCGCCGCGGGCAGTCGCGCACGATTCCGGAGCAGATCTTTGAACTGTTTCCCGTGCTCAAGCAGATGCTCGGACGACGGGGAGGAGACTTGTCGGGTGGCCAGCAGCAGCAACTCGCGATCGGGAGAGCATTGGTACTCGAGCCGAGCCTGCTGATCCTGGACGAACCGACTGAAGGCATTCAGCCGAACATCGTGCACGAGATCGGCGACATCATCCTTCGCCTCAATCGGGAAACCGGTGTGACGGTGCTGCTCGTCGAGCAGAAGTTGCCCTTTGCCCGGCGCGTCGGCAGCCAGTTTCGTATCCTCGAGAAAGGGCGATGCGCGGCTGCAGGCGCGATCGAAGAACTGAGTGATGACCTCGTTCGTGAGCATCTCAGCGTCTAGGGCGAGAGAACGGCTGGTCGATACAGGCCGCAGTGCGCTCCGGGAGCGCCCGGCGCCAGGACTGGGAGAGTTGGACGTCGTTCTCGGTCCACGGCGCAGCGTGGTCACTCGCGCACTCGCGACCAGCCCGCTTCGTCTGTTGACACCGGCCAATCACGGACACGCAGCGTGGGTTTACACATCGACCTACGGCGGCGGGCTCGTGGATGGCGATGCGATCTCGTTGCGGGTGGCGGTGGGCCCGGGTGCCTCCGCATTTGTGTCGACCCAGGCATCGACCAAGGTCTATCGATCGCCGCGCGGGAGCGGCAGCGAGATGCGAGCCGATATCGGACGTGACGGCCTGCTTGTCGTCGTGCCGGATCCGGTTGTCTGCTTTGCGGGGTCAACCTATCGGCAGATACAGCGGGTGAATCTGGCCGAAGGTGCAAGGCTCGT
Organism: Vicinamibacteria bacterium; assembly: GCA_025924295.1. GTDB lineage: Bacteria > Acidobacteriota > Vicinamibacteria > Vicinamibacterales > UBA2999 > Gp6-AA40. The sequence continues at coordinate 346 of JAICEG010000317.1, read as the reverse complement.
GCTGGTGGACTGGATTTCGTCTGGCCGTCGCGCATCCGGTGAGCGGTGGGTGTTCGACGAGTATGTCAGCCGCACGATCGTGCGGTGCAAGGGACGGCTGGTGCTTCACGACGCGACCGCGCTGCGATCGGCAGACGGTGATCTGGCGACCCGCATGGGTCGCTTTGATGTGATGGCGTTGGTCGTCATCGTGGGAGAGGCGATGAAGAGCGAGGCGGCTGCACTGGTCTCGCGAGTGGCTCAGGCACCGCTCGTTCGCGGTGCTGACGAACTGATTGCGGTGGCGCCACTCGGCGATGTGGGCTGCGTCGTTCGTGCGGCGGGCAGGTCGGTGGAACAAGTAGGT
>JAICEG010000316.1 GCA_025924295.1 Vicinamibacteria bacterium | reverse complement strand
GCCTCCTCGCTGGCGACCAAACCGCTCAACGAGATGTCGGCTGGCGAACGGCGGCGTGTGCTGATCGCGCGTGCGCTCGTGACCCGCCCCGAGGCGCTCGTGCTCGACGAACCGACGACCGGACTCGACTTCGTGGCGCGGCACCGGTTCATGGAATCGATTCGGCGTCTCGCGCGCGACGGCACCACCCTCATCCTCGTGACCCACCACGTCGAGGAGATCGTGCCGGAGATCAAGCGGGTGATCCTGCTGCGTGCCGGCCGCGTGGCGTTCGAAGGGTCACCGGCGGAGACACTGACGCCGCAGCGGCTGACGGCTGTCTTCGGTGCCCCGATGCACGTCGAGCGAAGTGGCGACTACTACCACGTCAGGCTCGCCGGCAGCGGATGATCGTGGCTGAGGATCGACTGCGGGAGTTCGTTCGAAAACACCCGGAGTACGCCTCGACCGTGCGGCTCGACGCGATCCGGGCTGCCGACTATTCACGCCTCGATGCCGCCGGTGATGCGTATCTCGATTACACCGGCGCGGGCCTCTACGCGGCGTCGCAGATTCGAGAACACGGCGAACTGCTCGCCTCCAGCCTGCTGGGCAACCCGCATTCGGGCAGCCCAGCCTCGCTCAGTGCGACGCATCTGGTCGAGCGGACGCGTCGGGCGGTACTCGACTGGTTCAATGCCGGAGACGACTACACCGCGATCTTCACGCTCAACGCGACCGGTGCCCTGAAACACGTCGGCGAGTCCTATCCGTTCGCCGCGGGTGGACGGTTGCTGCTGTCGGTCGACAATCACAATTCGGTCAACGGCATCCGTGAGTTCGCCCTGGCCCGCGGCGCATCCGTGTCCTACGCGCCGCTGACCATGCCGGAGCTTCGGATCGACGAGCCGGAGATGGAGCGTCTGCTGGCGACGTGCGATCGAAGCGCGAACAATCTGTGTGCCTTCCCGGCCCAGTCCAATTTCACCGGCGTCAAGCATCCTCTCGACCTGGTCGAGCGCGCCCATGCTCGCGGCTGGGATGTGCTGCTCGATGCCGCGGCATTCGTCCCGAGCGATCGCCTCGATCTGCAACGTGTGACACCAGAGTTCGCGTGCGTGTCGTTCTACAAGATGTTTGGTTATCCCACGGGTGTTGGATGTCTGCTCGTTCGCAAGCGTGCGCTCGACAAGTTACGGCGACCGTGGTTTGCCGGCGGCACGGTCAACTTTGCCACCGTTGGCGGGACGCGTCATCTCCTCGCCCCGGGTGAGGCCGGCTTCGAAGACGGCACGTTGAACTATCTGTCGATCGCGGGCGTCGAGATCGGCCTGCGACACCTCGCCTCGGTTGGCATCGAAGTCATTCAGACGCGCGTGCGGTGCCTGACGGAATGGCTGCTGGAAGCGCTCGTCGGTCTGCGTCACTCGAACGGCCGGCCGATGGTCCGCATCTACGGTCCGCTGACGACCAAGATGCGGGGCGGAATCGTCACGATGAATTTCTACGACCCGGCCGGGCATCTGCTCGACTATCGACGCGTCGAGGAGTTGGCAGGGGAGCAGCGCATCTCGCTTCGCACCGGTTGCTTCTGCAATCCGGGCGCCGGCGAGACCGCAGAGGGCATCACCGACGAGGACGTGGTCGCGGCGCTGGAGATCCGCGAGGATCTCACCCTCTCGCGATTCCTCGAAATCGTCACCGCGCGCGGCGGCAAGAGCGCGGGCGCGATTCGCGCGTCGCTCGGCCTGGCCAGCAACTTCGCGGACGTCGAGCGCTTCGTGCAGTTTGCGGCCTCGCTGCGCGACCAGTCGCGGCTCGCGATTGGAGAGGCGACGTTCGACATCGAGTCGTGCCGCATCATGCGCGACGGCAGTTGACGCCCGTCGCAGAAAATCACCCGGACGCAGCCGTGAGCCGTGGCCGTTATTGCGTACGACCGTAAGGTCGCCTGCGAAATATCGGCAGAACATCGCGATGCGTCGTGCGGCACAGACCGTGCTCCTCCTTGTCGACGATGGTAGGCTTGGAGGCGGAGAGATGGCCGAGAACGAAATGTCGGACCGCGTGGATCGCATCGAGCAGAAAGTGGATGCATTGTCAGTGTCGGTGGATGCGTTGTCCGCATCGGTGGATGCTCGTTTCGAGCAGGTCGACAAACGCTTCGAGCAGGTCGACAGGCGCTTCGAGGATATCGATAGGCGCTTTGACGAGGTGCGCGACCACTTCGTCGAACAGCGCGAATACATCGAGTTTGCGTACGATCGTCTGGATCGGCGAATGTCGGACGGCTTTGCTGCGCTCGAGCGGCGCATTGCCGACAGCGAGCGGCACTTCGATCAGCGCCTGACCGAGGGGCTCTCGCGCCTCGAGCACAAACTCGATCAGTTCATTGATTCACAGTCCGCGCCCACGTCGCGTGCGACGACATCACGCCGGCTACGTCCAACGAAACGCCGACGCTGAAGTAGCCTCGCGATCGCCACGCGTGGTGCTCCGCCCGGTCGAGGATGGTAGGCTTGGCGGACCCCGTGCAACAGAAAGCTTACGGAACGTGGGCATCGCCCATCACCGCCGCGACGGTTGCGGCCCAGGGGATCCGGCTCTCCTCGGTCAGCGTCGACGGCGACGACATCTATTGGATTGAGGGGCGTCCGCAGGAGGGTGGTCGCAACGTCGTGGTGCGACGACTCCCTGATGGAAGCACGGCGGACGCGACGCCGGCCGACTTCAATGCCCGCACGCGTGTGCACGAGTACGGTGGCGGTGCCTGCCTCGTGTCCGGCGGCGTCATCTACGCATCGAACTTCTCCGATCAGCGGCTCTATCGCATCGAAGCCTCTCGATCGGGTGAACCGGTTCCGATCACACCGGCGGGACGCTGGTTCTACGCCGACGCCACGCTCGATGAGCGGCGTCGACGGCTGATTGCCGTCCGGGAAGATCACTCCGATCCGGATCACGAGCCGGTCAATACATTGGTCAGCATCTCGATCGACGGTCCTGCCAGTGCTGGCGAGGTCATCGCATCGGGCTTCGATTTCTACTCGACGCCGCGGTTGAGTCCCGACGGGTCGCGGCTGGCCTGGCTGGCCTGGCGGCATCCACGGATGCCGTGGGACGGGACCGAACTCTGGGTTGCGGACGTCACGGAGCAGGGAACGATCGTTCGCGCGACGCGCGTCGCCGGCGGTGATGCGGAGTCGATCTATCAGCCTGGCTGGACGCCGGATGGGCAGCTGTACTTCGTCAGCGATCGCGATGGCCGGTGGAAGCTGTATCGATGCGATCAGACAGCGCCCGTCGTGGTGAACGCGCCGCGGGGCGCCGAGTTCGGCCGGCCGCAATGGGTGTTCGGATCGGCATCCTGGGCTCCGGCAGGCGCAGGGCGGCTGCTCGTGTCATATACGACCGCGGGGCGGTGGCACCTGGGCCTGGTCGATACGACGAGCGGGAGGCTCTCGCCGCTCGCGGAAGGGCTCGAGCCTCGGGAGTGGATGACGGCGACAGATACTCACGCCGTGGCCGTGGCAGGATCCGCCTCGACGCCGGACGCGGTGATCCGTGTCGAGTTCGCAACTGGCGCCAGTGAAAGTATCAGGTCATCCTCGTCGCTGTCTGTCGCAGAGAGCCTCCTCTCGACGCCTGAGTCCGTCGAGTTTCCATCACGCGATGGGAGCACGGCGCACGCCTTCTACTACCCGCCGCGCAGCGACGACCACAGCGCGCCTGATGGACAGCGGCCGCCCCTGATCCTGATCAGTCACGGTGGGCCGACGACGGCAACGAGCGCGACGCTCGATCTCAGGGTGCAGTTCTGGACGAGCCGTGGATTCGCGGTCGCCGACGTGAACTACAGCGGCAGTTCCGGATTTGGCCGCGCCTATCGCCAGCGTCTCAACGGGCAATGGGGCATCCTCGACGTCGACGACATGGTGGCAGCCGCGGCGTTCCTCGTGGCCGCGGGCAAAGCCGATCCGAATCGGCTGGCGATTCGAGGCGGCAGCGCGGGCGGTTACACCACGCTCGCCGCGTTGACGTTTCGTCCCGGCGTGTTCCAGGCGGGCGCCAGTTATTACGGAGTCAGCGACATCGAGGTACTGGCGCGCGACACCCACAAGTTCGAGTCGCGCTACCTCGACACGCTCGTCGGCCCGTATCCGGCAGCACGCGACGTGTATCGCGCACGGTCGCCGATTCATTTCGTGGATCGGTTGGCATCTTCGCTGATCCTGTTTCAGGGGCTCGAGGACAAGATCGTCCCGCCGAACCAGTCGGAGATGATGGCAGCCGCCGTCCGCGCGAAAGGTCTTGCGGTCGCGTACCTGGCGTTCGAAGGCGAGCAGCACGGATTCAGGAAGGCGTCGACCATCGTGCGGTGCCTCGAAGCGGAGCTGCTCTTCTACGGGCGGGTGTTCGGTTTCACGCCGGCAGACGACATCGCGCCGTTCCCGATCGACAACCTGTGAAGTGGTGCCCGCTATGTCGCGCTATGACTTTCTCATCGATAGCTACGACACCGAGCGCCTGAAGACGTTGAGCGTGTGGTCGCAGGTTCCCGAAGGACGCATGACGTTCCGTCCCGAACCGCGGGCGCGTTCGCCGCTGGAGCACATGGTGCATCAGTGCGTCAGCGAGGACACCTGGATGCGAACGATGCTCGGGATTTCGGTGTCGCGTGCTGCGCTGCCGTCCGAGGAGACGAAGCCAGCGTTCCTCGCACACTATGCGGGCGTGTCGGCTGAGCGCCTCACACAGCTCGAGGCGCAGCCAGACGCGTGGTTCGAAGCCGAGACCGCCTTCTTCGACGTGACCCGATCGAAGGCATGGGTCCTCGCGCGCCGCTTGACGCACTCGGCTCATCATCGCGGGCAGTTGACGGTGTATCTGCGCCTCTGGGGGCAGGCCCTCTACTCCACCTACGGGCCGACGGCGGATACCGGCGGCCTCTTTCAGCACAAAGCGCCGGTCATCTACCGCTACCAATCGGTTGACGATCTGCTGGCCGGGGAGGCGCGTGGGGGCAGCCATCCGCCCCTGCCAGGACCAGGGGTGCACAGTCCCACCGAACGGCCGGACCGGTCATCGTGAGGCGGCAGCGTACTCCAGCATCTGCTTCGTCAGGTCCATCGGATACGAGATCTGCACGTCGGTGATCGCGCCGTCCGATCCAGTGACGGGCGTCAGCGTAGGCATCACGAAACCGGAGTACGACGGCAGTTTCAGGCCGTCCACGCGCTTGACGATCTCATCGCGCAGCGAAGCGTCGAAGTGGATGCCGTGGGTCTCGAACAACGTTTTCGCCGCAGCGAAGTCGCCCTCCGACTTGATCCGCTGGACCTCGGCGAGCAGTTTGCCGACTCCCTCACGGAACGCCCTGGGATCGGACATGACGAGGTAGGTCTTGTTCTCGCGCGTGCGCTGCTCGATCGCCTTCGTGTTGGCCATCAGCCACCTGACGATCATCTGGCGGTTGCGCATGTGGTCTCCTTCGATTTGCGTCCCCTCACGCACCCGGCGAAGCTGCACGATCGCGTTCCGCGTGTAGGCCTCGTACATCGTGCGCATGAGCGCGTCCTGATCGGCAGCCGGGATGATCCCGAGCTCGGCGAGCTTCGGGTCGGCGATGAAATAGAGGCCGATCAAATCCGCGCGCCCCTCTTCGAGCGCTGAGAAGAACTCCTTGATGGCCTCCTGCGGTGTGCCCTTGAAGCCGGCTGCCTGCTGGCCCGACGCGTGGCCAATCACTTCGTGCATGTCGGTGAGCAGCTCCGCGGCGAGGGCGCCGTATCGCTCGGTGCGCTGTACTTCTTCAGGCGTCCACGCGAACTCGGTCCGCATCGAGGCGGGCTGCGCGTTGTCCGACGACTCCCTCACGTTCGACAGCGAGACCGACTTGCTGCCGTGCTCTTCGCGGATGCGCTGATCGTTTGGCAGGTTGATGCCGATCGGCGTGACCGGGCCGGAATCACCGGTTTCCATCACGACGTCGATGGCGTTGGCGACGATCCCCTTCACGCTGGCCTTGCGGTACTTCGCGTCATACGGCATCTGGTTCTCGAACCACTGCGCGTTGTCCGCGAACTTCTGAATGCGCTCCGTCTTCTCCTTGTTGACGTAGAAGACCAGGGCTTCCCAGGATCCCTTGATGCCGCGGGGATCCATGTAGACCTCGATGAAGCCGTTGATGGTATCCACGGGCGAGACCTTGTCCTGGACCCACGCGATGTCGTACGCCTTGCGATCGGCATCCTCGCCGCTGCGATAGAACCTGATC
>JAICEG010000315.1 GCA_025924295.1 Vicinamibacteria bacterium | reverse complement strand
GACGCGCCAGCGGGTATCCGTCCCACGCATCGTTCCAGTAATAGTTCTCCTGAATCGACGCGTGCTCCAGTTCGGCGAGCAGCAGTTGCTGCCCGACGACGTTCCAGACCGCGTCGGAGCGGTTGAAGCCACGCGCCACCCAGCGCTCCTGCGAGCGACCGAGCATGGTGTAGCTGCCGGTCAGCGCGGCGTCACAGCGCAGCGACTCGCCATCGCCGCACGGGTTGTCCGTCCGGTACTGCCGGTCATCGAGCATCGTGAACTCGGCGAGACGGCCGTAGCGTATTCGCCGGTAGATCCGCAGACCAGTCTTGGTGAACGCCGTCCGTGCGTTGATGGGCATGTGCTCGTAGTACGCCTGGTACGCGGCGGCACGACGAGCGGTGAACGCCGGTGATGGGCTTCCCCATTCCGGTGCCAGCCCCGAGTAGTCGTTCTGCACTTCGTGATCGTCCCAAATCACCAGGAACGGGAATTTGGCATGCACGGCCTGCAGGTCGGGATCGAGCTTGTAGAGCGTATGGCGCAGCCGGTAGGTGCGCAGATCGATCGTCTCCGGTTCGAAACCGGCCGGCACCTGGCCCCGAGGCGTCATACCAATCGCGTACTCGTACGTGTAGTCACCGAGGTGGAGGACCAGATCGAGATCGTGCGCGAGCATGTCGCGGTAGGCGGTGTAGTAACCGCTCGCCCAATCCTGGCAGGTCGCGAACGCGAACTGCAGCCTGCGCAGCAGGTCGTGCGGATGGGGAGCCGTCCGGAAATGGCCGACCGCGCTTTCCTCGTGCCGCACGTCGAACTGATAGAAGTAGTCGCGGCCGGGCCGAAGGCCGTTGACCTCGACGTGCACCGAGTGCGCCAGCTCCGCCTCGGCCCGCGCCGTCCCTCGCGCAACCACGTGACGCATTCGGCTGTCGGTCGCCACACGCCAGCCAACCGGAATCGAGCGACGACCGAGGCGAGCCGGGTCGACTGGATCGGGAGCCAGTCGAGTCCACAGCACGATGCCCCCCGGCGTCGGATCACCAGAGGCCACACCAAGCGTAAACGGGTTATCGCCGAATGACGACGAGGCAAAGAGGTCGTGCCCGGACAGCAGCGAAAGCGCGATGCTCGCGGTCACGCCGTCCCAGGTGTGGCGCAGGAAGCGTCGCCTGTCGACATCGGAGAGCTGAGTTTTGTGGTGTGGCATGGTGTCTCTGACGAAGGTCGCGCCGACCTAGGCGCGTGAGAACGATGCGTTGCGGGTGCGCACGAGGAACCTCGACTCCACGAGCGCGGTGAGCACGGCGCTGCACAGCGCCGAATCGAAACTCCAGAGACGGGCGGCCTGCGCCGCGGTCAACTGCAGACCAGGCATCTCCATGAACTCTGCCTGGGCACGTTGCAGGGCGTACGCGAAGGCCTCGGCGGGCGCGCCGGCGGGCATTGCGTCTGACATCGTGGTTTGTTCATTCATGACGTGGATCCTCGTTCGCGAACGAGCGTAGCGAGCGGGCGTATCGCCACGATCACGACACGGTAACCTTGCGATGTCGGTGATTTGCCCGCGCGCGATTCACGAGCAGCACGACTTTACGGTTTCGTCGCCTCGACGTCGCCCGAACCACATACGACACCAGCATCGTGTGGTTGATGAGAGCGATGACCCTTGCATTGGGGTTGCTCGCTGCGGCTCAGGTCGCGGTTGTTCGGTGTGTCAACGGACCCGGCCCGCCTTCGCGCGAACGCGCTTCGGCGGGGTCAGGCGGCGGCCCACGACCCGTTACGAAAGAGCGTCAGCGCGATGTCCACGTTCTCGCGCAGCGCGCGGCGCACGGCCGGCCAGTTCTTCTCGGCGCGCACGAGCGTCTTCCACGAGTAGAGATGCTTGGGCTTGTGGAAGTCGCTGTTGGCGACATACGGATAGTGCTTCAGGCTCGTCACCGAGAACAGGTCGTCGCGGTTTGCCGCTTCCCAGACGTCGACGAGATCCGCGAGCTGTTCGCGGTGATCCCAGAGGTAGCAGGTGCTGATCTCGATCCGCCTCGTCGGGCGATGGTGAGGATGGCAGGCGATGCTCAGGCCGTCCTGCCGCCGGATCTCGCGCAGGATGTCGTCGGCCGACTGATCGGCACTGATGTAGCGCTGGATGTCGAGCGCGATGATGTGCGAGTTCTTGCGGCCGCGCAGCCGGTTCTGCGTGATCTCGGCCCCGGGGATCACGAGCATGCCGTACTGATCGAGCGCGCGCTTCGCCTCGGCGCGAACGTTCGCCAGGTAGTGCTCGAAGTCGGGCTCGCGCACACCGAAGGCCCGTCGTCCAAGCGTGGCGATCCGGCCGGCGCGCGCCAGCACGTCCTTCTTCATCAGGATGTGATCGGTGATGGCAATGACATCGAACTTGCCGGTCGAGCCGTAGAGGTCGATGACCTCGGACACCGGCAGCTTCCCGTCGCTCCACTGGGTGTGGACGTGGAAGTCACACAGGAGAAATGGCTCGTATCCAGGCATCACTCAACTCCCAACTTCCAACTCCCAATTGTTAGATGCGCACATCGATGTGTGTCGTGTCCTTCGGCCGCCCGCGCAGCAGTTCCGAGGTGAAGTTGCGCACGTAGAGCCGGAAGACCGCGCCCTTCCCCATCGCGATGTACCGTCGCGCCGACGTGTAGAGATAGCAGTCGTGGAACAGCGCCACGCGACCGGTCGCGAACAACCGCCGGCCGACGTTGGTGTCCTCACCGTGAAACTCGATCGTGGTGTCGAAGCCGCCAATGCGCTCGAGCGCCTCGCGCCGGACCGCGAAGTTGCCACCGTAGAAGATCGTCCCGATACGGAGCACGTACTTGACGAGGAGCTGGGTCGCCGGCGCCAGTGTGTAGTCGTAGGCGCGAATCAGCAGGCGTCCCCACCAGTCCCAGTCGTAGAAGCGGTACGGCCCTGACAGCGCGATGAGCGACGGGTCGTCGAGCAGATGGCGCTCGATGCGCTCGAGCCACATCAACGGAGCCCGGCAGTCGGCGTCCACGTACACGAGGACGTCTCCGGTCGCGGCCTGTCGACCCGTTTCACGTGCGACCACGAGACCTTTGCGCGGTTCGTCCACCACGCGCACGCGCGGAATTTCCGCCGCCACGGCACGCGTCGAATCGGTGCTTGCGTTGTTGATGACAAGGAGTTCGTCGGGAATGCGGGACTGGGCCAGAAGGGAGTGCAGGCAGGCGGCCACATGCTGCGCTTCGTTATGGGCGCAGACAATGACGCTGATCACGAGCGCCATCGCTGCGCCTGCCGTACTAACTTGATGCCGCCGCACCCGCTTGTGCGCCGACATCCCCGTTGCCGTGGTATACCCACGTGCATACACCCGCAGCCTAGGGGCCCCGCGTGACGCGGGGATCACGGCCGGGGAACGGTTGTGTTAAAAGACCACGCGCCGACATCGGCCCTGGAAGCGACCATGCGACAGACAAGCGACACAGTGGCGATCATTCTCGGCGGCGGCCAGGGAAGCCGGCTTTTCCCTCTGACCGCCACGAGGTCCAAGCCAGCCGTTCCCATCGGCGGGAAATACCGCCTCATCGACATACCGATCAGCGGCTGCCTGCACGCCGACATCCGTCGCATCTTCGTGCTCACGCAATTCAACTCGGCGTCGCTCAACCGGCACATTTCGGGTACCTACCGGCTGGACCGCTTCTCGGGCGGATTCGTCGAGATCCTCGCCGCCGAGCAGACGCCGGATAATCCCAACTGGTACCAGGGCACTGCCGACGCGGTTCGCAAAGCCGCGCGGCATTTCAGCCAGCACTCGGCCGAGTACGACCTCATCCTCGCCGGCGATCACCTCTATCGCATGGACTACGCCGAGCTCGTCAGTGAGCACAAGCGTTCTGGTGCCGAGATCACCATCTGTTCCCAGCCCGTGGATATCGAGACGGCAACGCAGATGGGCATCTTCCGGTTCGACGAGGAAGGAAACATCATCGCGTTCGAAGAGAAGCCCAAGCCCGCACGGCTCGAACAGATCGGCCGCAGCATCCCGCCCGGCTCCAGCTTCGCCGAACACAGCGACGCAACACCGTTCATGGCCTCGATGGGTGTGTACGTTTTCACGAGGCGGGTGCTGCTCGACATGCTCGAACACGAAGCCGGACATGACTTCGGGCGCTCTCTGATTCCCAGTGCCCTCGGCCGCTACAAGGTGAGGCCGTACCTCTTCCGCGGCTACTGGGCCGATGTGGGAACGATCGAGTCGTTCTATCAAGCGAACATCATGCTCGGACGGCTCGACGCACCATTTCATTTCTGGGATCGCGAGCGGCCGATCTACACCCACCTGCGCCATCTGCCAGGCTCCCTGATGCCCGAAGCGCGCATCCGCGACTCGCTGGTGTCCGAGGGCTGCTACCTGGCGGGATGTGAGGTCGACGGCTCGATCGTCGGCGTGCGCATGTGTGTGCGCGAGGGTTCGCGCATCGCGCGGTCCGTGCTGCTCGGCGCCGACTTCTACGAGTACGGCCTGCCCCCCGATCACTCGCCGGGGCTGGGACTCGGACGCAACGTCGTCCTCGATCGCGTGATCATCGACAAGAATGCACGCATCGGTGATCACGCGCGCCTGGTCAACGAACAGAATCTCGAGTCGGCTGACGGCGACGGCTACTACATCCGCGGCGGGATCATCGTGGTCCCGAAAGGTGGGATTATTCGTCCGGGGACGGTGGTGTAAGGCGCCAGCGTAGGGCGGGTCTTGCGTTGTAGACCCGCCGGGCCCAAAGAACAGGACCCGGCCTAGGCTGCGGAGATCAGAACGAAGGCGCTCCGCCAATCGACAGGTCGATCTTGTTTCGCAGCATCTTGAGCGTCGCATCCGATCCGTCGAAGAGTTCCTCCGGGTATTGCACGTCGCGAATCATCGCGCGGTAGATCGCGTCGCTCTGATAGAGATTGAGCCCGAGCCCCGCGAGATACTGCAGCTTGAGGTTGCGGTCGGTGTTGATGATGGCGTCGCTCAGCCAGTTCTGCATGTCGGAGCGACGGCCGGCGTAGGTCCCGAAGAGATCGACGGCCGAGAAGATCCCGATCTCGCGCAGCGACGTCGCGATCGCGGCATTGGCCGGATCGTCGAGCCGGGCCTGCACCTCGTCGACGTTGATCTTGCGATCCTCGAGCTGCCCGAAAAGCACGAGATCGTACCCCTGTCCGTTCACCGTGTTGGCGAACACCGCGCCGTTGGGAAACGCCTCGAGGAACGTCGCGATCTCGCTCTTCACTGCGGCGTCCGTACTCTCGTACAGCTGCACGAACAACGTGACCACGCCACCCGGATTCAGATGGTCCTTGACGACCTGAAAGAACTCGCGCGTGTAGAGCGTCGCGGCGCCCTTGACCCACGGATCGAGCGGATCCGATGTAATCGCGTCGAACTTTTCGTCCGTCGTCAGCAGGTAGTGCCGGGCATCGTCGAGGTGAATCGTCACCTTCGGATTGCGAACGACGTCGAAGTTGTGTTGTGAGAAGTGAGTCGAGACGACCTGCGGGACGAGCGGTTCGATCTCGGCGATGGTCTGGTCCTTGACCAGCGGATCGATCGAAACCGCGCCCGCCGTGACACCGGCACCACAACCAATGACGAGCACCTTGGTCGGCGTCTTCGGCACGAGCGTCGTGATGTGCCCCAGCATCCGCTGCAGCCGCATGTCCTGCGGCTCACTCGATGCCTGCACCTTTCCGGCGTTGTGATAGTTCAGGACACCGGTTGGCGTGCGCGAGACCGCGACCGATGCAGTCACCCCTTCGCCGACGTAGACGATCTCGTTCTGTCCGACCCATGTGGCCGCGTAGCGACCGTAGGCCACGAGGATGCCGGGAAGCGGCGGCACCGTGCGCGCCAGCAAACCAGCAACGAGCGCAATGCCGAGCACGACCACCGGAGTCGACGTGAGCGGACTTCGCTTCTCACCCGTCATGGGCATCAGCATCAAGAGCCCCGACATCGCAGCGAGGCCAATGAGTGCCTGCTGGGTGATCTGGCTGCCCACGGTACCGACCATCGCGAGGCTCGTGACCGACGCGCCGAGGATGGCACCAACGGTGTTCGCGGCGTAGACACCGCCAACCAGGCGGGCCGAGTCTTGACCGGGCTTCGCGACACTCGCCAGCGCCAGCGGAAAGCTCGCGCCCCACAACAACGCGCCAGGCAGCATGACCCAGATCGCACGCATCAGATCGAGTTGAAAGGTGAACGACAGCGACGTCGAAATCGAAGGGTTGATG
>JAICEG010000314.1 GCA_025924295.1 Vicinamibacteria bacterium | reverse complement strand
CCACTCGCCCGTCCAAGGCGAACGAAGAGGTCTTCAAACAGGCGGTCGAGGATGTTACGGAAGCGGCGCAGCGTCTGATCCGCTCGCTGACGACGAACGCGCCGCCGCGCAATCGGGAGATCGAGGCGCAGAAGGCGCAAGAGCGCGCGCGTCAGCGCTATGCGTGAGGGAGGGAGCGCTACCCGATCCTTCGCCGGCTAAACGAACATCCGGCCTCACTCGACCTGCGCACGCCTCTTACGACACACCGAGGCGGTGAGGCACCGAGATGACACGAAGCGAGGCGTGTCGCAGAAGTTCAAAGACGTCCCCAAGCATCTCGCGAATGACGGGCTGATAAGTCGCGCACTTGATTGCGGTGGACAAGAGTTTGCGGCATTTCGACGCCTCATCGCGTATCGCGATGGCCTGGTGCACGCCAGTGCCAGTCGTCCGGACACGAGCAGTCTTCGACCGGAGACCAAGCCTATTCCGTCGAAACCAGAACTGGACGGTATTCCTTCAGGATGGGCGTCAGGGATCGTTCGAACACTTCTCCAGAAACTCCACTCAGACACAGGCACTTCACCACCAACATGGCTGTAAGTAACGCTTGGGCTACCGGGACCGGCCAACGTGAATCGTCAGGACCTCTGTCCCTCACCGCCTTTGTGTGTCGTAAGGGAGCGGAGGAGTAGAAGGAGCGCCATTTTATAGGAACGATTTGACCTTCGCAGATCCCACCCGCGCTCGTCCCGTATACTTACCGCCGCCGAACGCGTACGTATTCGCAGGGATGGAGGCCGTCATGACGAAGTTGCCTCTGGTGGGAATCCTTGTGGTCCTGTGCTCCACGCCGGGAGCCGCACAGACGACTGACGAACTGGTGAACGACGGGCGGAACCCTGCCAACGTCACCACCCAGAGCATGGGGTACCACCGACAGAGTTTCAGCCCCCTCAAGGACATCAACAAGTCGAACGTCCAGCGCCTCGTGCCGGTCTGGAATGCGAGCCTGATGAACGACCTCGGCGAGCTCGCGGCTCCGACCGTGTACAACGGCGTGATGTACGTCATCAACGGCAAGTGGACGTTCGCCATCGACATCGAGACCGGCCGCCAGATCTGGCGCACACCCGTGCAGCTCGAGCCGGGCATTCAGCGTGCGGCAATCACGAGAGGTGCGGCCACCATCTACAACGGTAAGCTGTTTCGCATCACCATCGACAATCACCTTCTCGCGCTCGACATGAAAACCGGCAAGCAGATCTGGAATCAGAAGTTCGCCGACGCGAAGGAGGGCTACTACTCGACCAGCGCACCCATCGTCGCCAACGGAGTCCTGATCTCAGGGATGGCCGGAGGTGAGTCGACCACGCGCGGGTTCCTCGATGGGTGGGACCCGGATACCGGAAAGAAGTTGTGGCGGCGCTACACGATTCCTGCACCCGGTGAACCTGGATCAGAGACGTGGCCGAAGGACTCCGATGCGTGGAAGTTTGGCGGCGGACCGACGTGGCGCTCGGGCTCGTACGACCCCGTCCTCGATCTCGTCTACTGGGGTGTCGGCAACGCCGAGCCCTACGATCCGCGGCCGCGCGGCGCACTCGACAGCCTCTACACCTCCAGCGTGCTCGCCATTCGCCCGAAGACAGGCGAGATCGTCTGCCACTATCAATACACGCCGAATGACGTCTACGACGTGGATGGCAACGACGAACAGGTGCTCGCCGACATCCCGGTCAACGGTCAGACGCGCAAGGTGATGATCCAGGCGAACAAGAACGGCTTCTTGTATGTGGTCGATCGCACGAACTGCAAGTTGATTGCGGCGCCGCCGCTCGTCAAGATCAACTGGGCGTCACACATCGATCTCGAGTCGGGCCGGCCTGTGCTGACTGATCTCTACAAGCGTTTCCTCGCGGGTGAAGAAGTCGAGATCTTCCCGTCGCGCGGCACCAATGCGGTGCCGATTGCCTTCAACCCGAACACCGGGCTGATCTACGCGAGCACCTGGAACCTGCCGCGGATTCAGAAGCTGGTCATGGAGCCGAAGCCGCAGGTCCTCGGCGCGAGTTCCACCGGCGTGACCTCGCGGCTGCCGGAGATCAAGCCGGGCGACGTGTATGGACACCTGGTCGCGATCAATCCACTCACGGGCGAGAAGAAGTGGGAGGTCCCGCTAACCGATTTCCCGAGTTCGGCAGGCATGCTTGCCACCGGCGGTGGTCTCGTGTTCACGGGGAAGCTGTCGGGTGAGTTCATGGCGCTCGACGAAGACACGGGCCAAACGCTCTGGCAGTTCAAGACGGGGTCGTCGATCAACTCGACGGCAATCACCTACACGCACAAGGGCAGGCAATACGTGACGATCGCGTCAGGCCTGGGCGGTGGTCTCGCCAACCGCTACGCGGCAGACAAGGTGCCAACGGGTGGATCGGTCTGGACGTTTGCACTAGCGCCGTAACCGCAGGTCAAAGGGCAAGAGCCAAAGGTCAAAAGCGAAGTCAAAGGTTTCAGGTCAAAGGTTCAGGTCAAAAGGACCTGGGACCTGAAACGTCGAACGTGAAACGTGACACTTGGTACCCTTGACCTCGCCTTTGACCTTTGCCTTTTGACCTTTGACCTTCGGAGGCCTCCATGGCAGCGTTGCAGGGAGTCTACACGGCAATAGTCACCGACAATCGCGACCCCGACAGCCTGGCTCGCGTGCTCGTTCGGGTGTCGGGGCTGGATGATGCGGCCGCTGCTCGCGGCGTGTGGGCACGCATGGCCACGATGATGGCCGGCCAGAATCGCGGAACGTTTTTCCTCCCTGAAGTTGGCGATGAGGTGCTCGTGGCGTTCGAGCGCGGCGACGTGCGTGCGCCCTGCGTCATTGGCGCGCTGTGGAACGCGAAGGCGCGTCCTCCCGCCACTGGCCGCGACGCAACGACGACGAAGATGATCAAGTCGCGCAGCGGTGTGATGCTCCGTTTCAGCGACGACAGCTCGAGCTCCGTTGTCATCGAGACTCCGGGCGGGCAACGCGTGACGCTGCAGGACGGCGCCGGCTCGGTGCTAATCGAGGACGGGAACGGCAACGCCATCACGCTCGACGCATCGGGGGTGACGATCCGGGCGAGCGCGAAAGTCACTGTCAACAGCGCGGCGGTTGACGTCAATGCCAGTGCCGTGACCGTGAACACCGGCATGGCAAAGTTCAGCGGTGTCGTACAGTGCGACACCCTGATCAGCAACTCGGTGATCAGCGCGAGTTATTCACCAGGCGCCGGAAACGTCTGGTGACCAGGCGGGGTCAGACCCCTTGATAGACGGGGACTCAAGGGGTCTGACCCCTTCCCACTATTGCATCCCCATATTTGCGGCCGCGAACGCCCATTCGTCGGCGCGCTCGGCGATCAGCTTGTCCGTGGGCCGGTAGCCGTGTGAGCCCTGCACCTCGACACGAATCAGTACCGGCTTCGCGCACGCCTGCGCCTCCTGCATCACCGCTGCGAACTTGAAGGAATGACTCGGCACCACGCGGTCGTCGTGGTCGGCGGTCGTGATGAGCGTGGCCGGATAGCACGTCCCCGGCTTCGCGTTGTGCACCGGCGAGTACTTGATCAGGAATGGGAACTGCGCCGGGTTCGACGCTGACCCGTACTCCGTCGTCCACAGTCGTCCGCCCGTGAACTTGTCGTAGCGCAGCATGTCCATGACGCCGACAGCGGGGAGCGCAACCGCAAACAACTCCGGGCGTTGCTGCATGACGGCACCAACCAGCAGGCCGCCGTTCGAACCGCCCATGATGCCGAGCCGCGACGGCGAGGTGTACTTCTCTTTGATCAGATGTTCCGCGACGGCAATGAAGTCGTCGAAGACATTCTGCTTCTTCTCCAGCATCCCGGCCTTGTGCCACGCTTCCCCGTACTCGGCGCCACCGCGCATGCTGACCGTCACCCACACGCCACCGCGTTCGAGCCACGCGGGCACGTCCTGCCGATACGCCGGTAGCGTGCTCACCGAGAACCCGCCGTACCCATACAGCATCGTCGGGTTATTACCGTCGAGCGGCAGGCCCTTCTTCGCCGTCACGAAGAGCGGGACACGCGTGCCGTCCTTCGACGTGGCAAACATCGCCTTCGTTTCGTAGGCGCTGGCATCGACCGGCGGCTTGGCCGCTTCGAAGCTCGCGCTCTTGCCGCTCTTCACTTCGAGGGCGTAGACCGTGGACGGTGCCAGCGGCGAGGTGAATCCGTACCAGACCGTATCGCCATCGGCACGGCCGCCAATCGCGCCGACGGTGCCGGTGCCAGGCAACTGGATCTCACCAAGGGAGGCGCCGTCGAGTCCGAACATCGACAGGCGGCTCTGGACATCGACCAGGTACTGCGCCACCAGCCGGCCTCCGACGATGCCCACGTTCTCGATCGCTTCCTTGCGTTCAGGAACGATTGTCTTCCACGCGGGCGCGGTGCCGTTGAGCGCCGTCGCCAGGACGGTTCGATTGGGAGCGTCCTTGTCGGATCGTACGAACAGCATCGAGCCCTGGACTCCCAGCGGTAAGTACTCCGCGTCGTCTTTCTCTTCGAGCGGGCGGATCGGCGCATCGATCTTTGGTGCATCTCCCTTGCCCAGATCCGCGATGTAGAGACGATTGCGATTCTCCGCACCCTGGAACATCAGCACGAAGAGATATCTCCCATCTTCCGAGACCGAACCATTGACGATCCAGCCGGGCAAATCTTTACGCTCGTAGACGAGAACGTCCTGCGATTGCGGCGTGCCGACGCGATGGTAGTAGATAGCCTGGCCAGAGAGTGCGGCTTCGAGCACCTTGTTCTTGGGCGGCTCCGGGTATCGCGAGTAATAGAAGCCCTTGCTGTCTTTCGTCCACGAGATGTCCGAGAAACGCATCCACTTGACCTCGTCGGCGAGGTCCTTGCCCGTTTGCAGGTCGCGCACGCGAATGGTTCTCCAGTCGGCGCCACCGTCGGCCAGACCGTACGCAAAGAGCTTCCCGTCCGGCGAGGGCATCCACTGCGCGAGCGATACCGACCCATCGGCCGATATCTCGTTCGGATCGATGACCAGCGTGGCCGACGCTGAGACGGATTGCCGAACGTAGATCGGCGCCTGCCGTTGCAGCCCGGCGTTGCGGGCGTAGAAGATCTTGCCGGCTTCGACGACTGGTAGACCAATGCGCGGGTAGTCCCACAGTTCGGTCAGCCGCTTGTTGAAGTGCGCGCGCAGCGGCAGGCTCTCGAGGTACGGCTCGGTGACCGCGTTCGACGCCGCGACCCACTCGGCGACCTCCTTCGAATCGAGCGCCTCCATCCATCGATACGGATCCGCGACCTTGGTCCCACCGTACTCGTCAACGACGTTGTCCTTCCGGGCAATCGGGTACGTCAGGCCAGCCTCCTTCGTCTCGCTGGATGTGCAGCTGATGGCGATGGCGCCCCACAGTGCGACAACGAGAGTGCGTTTCATGACCTCGATTCTACGGTGATCTGGCCGCCGATATCGGGCCGTCGTACAGTTGATTCGCTCCCATGGACCTTCAACGAATGCCCGGTGCCGAGGTCGCGATCGACACCGGCCTCGTGCGGGCTCTCCTCGAAGAGCAGCAGCCGGACCTGGCGGCGCGGGCCCTTGTCGACGCGGGCGAAGGATGGGACAACAAGCTGTTCCGCCTCGGCGACGACCTGGTCGTGCGGCTTCCTCGACGACAGCTTGCGGCCGGCCTCATCGAGCACGAACAACGCTGGCTGCCGGTGCTGGCGCCACACCTGCCAATGCCGATATCGGCGCCCGTCAGAGTGGGCCGACCGGGATGCGGGTTCCCCTGGGCCTGGTCGGTCTTGCCCTGGTTCGATGGCCAGATGGCGGCAGCACAACCAGGTGGACAGACCGACTCCATGGCCATTGGCCTCGCAGAGTTTCTCGCGGCTTTGCATCGACCTGCGCCGCTCGACGCCCCGCTCAATCCGTATCGAACGTCACTGGCCGCGCGCTCCGATGCCTTCCAAGAGCGGCTGCGGCGCTGCGAACGGCGTGTTGACCAGGCATCTGCGTTGGCGGTGTGGCAGGCGGCGCTTGCGACTCCGGCGTGGTCAGGACCAGCGCTCTGGCTTCACGGCGACATGCATCCTGGCAATTTAATCGTGAATTCAGGACAACTCATCGCCGTGATCGACTTCGGCGATATGGCCGCCGGTGATCCGGCAGTGGATCTGTCGGTCGCGTGGATGCTGTGGTCCGAGCGTATCCGCAACGTCTTCCGCGCGACGGTCGATCGGCTGACGGGT
>JAICEG010000313.1 GCA_025924295.1 Vicinamibacteria bacterium | reverse complement strand
GTCATCAACTGCAGCAGCTTCAGCGTCGTCGTGTACGCAAACTCGCGATCGGCGGAGAGGACGTCGTGGACCTGACGAACCGTACTGGGGCCGCGGGCCCAGAGGACGCGAAGGATTTCGAGCTCGGCGTCGGTAGGCCGTGAAGAGGCGCGGCGTGCCATGTTCGGCAGTCTCTACGATTAATTTCGTAGTGTCAACGAAATTCTTCGTAGCGCGCCCTAGGTTCGTTCTTCGTTCTTCGTTCTTAGTTCTTCATTCGTGTCAGCGGCCAGTAGCCAAAGAACACCGCGTGATAGATGAGGAACGGGAACGTCACGCTGAGCAGCGCGTTGGCGAGCCAGATCTGCTGCTCGTATCCCGGCGGTCCTGAGGGCAGTGTTCCGGTGACCATCGGCAAGAGAGAGACGTAGAGGTGCGCGAGCACGAGCCCAATCCCGGCGGCGGCAATCGTGTTCATCACGCCCTTGAGCGGTTGCGTCATCCGCCCGAAGAGCGAGTTCTGGAGCATGTTCAGCACGATGATCGAGCCGAAGATGAATGGAGCCGTGACCTCCGTCAGGAAGTCCATCGGGTCGGCACCGCCGGAGTCGACGCCAATCCACATCGCAACGGCGGCACCCACGAGCGCGATCACCGTCCACACGAGGCCAAGCATCGGCTGTTTCATGATGCCCGGAACCGCCGTCAGCGGCCACAGGTCGAAGCACAGCACCAGGAACATGACGGCGAGCGCAGTGACATAGAAGACGAGCGCTGACACCGCGTTGAACATCCCCATCGGCGCCGACGGAAGGAAGACCGGTGCGCCCTGCAGGAAGCCGTAGTTGAAGAAGACGAGAAAGACGATGTAGGTGATGACGTAGGAGGCAATGAGCGCGAGCAACCCTGACACCAACGCGTTCGATGTCATCTTCGTGAAGGGCCATCCGCCCATCATGATCGTCAGCCAGAAGGTGGTCGGCACGACGATCACGGCAAAGTGCGACGGGATGGGACCGGGAGGAGAGACACCCTCACCTACCGTCATGAAGACGATCGGACTGAGCACCGCAGTCGCCACGACCGTCACCAGGACCAGCACCACACCTCTGGCGGGCTGATTCAACCCGCTGGCGAATCCCGGATTGGCGCCCCAGAGCACGACGGCCACCACCTGCATCGGGATGAGGCCGAGCATGACGAACGCCACCCATCCCGCAAAGGTTCCGAAGTCGAACAGCGAGATGAAGCCCAGGGCGAGAACCATCACGATCGTGCTGGAGAGCAGTCCAAGTGCCGGTTGAGTCACAGAGTCCTCCTCGAAACTCGAAGGTCACGAAGAACCCGAATGTCACGAAGAGCTACGCGAGGGCACGAAGAAAACAAAGGGCACGAGAATATGAAAACCACGGGAAAAATGAAAGGGCCCGAAGAATAAGCGACGGAAAAACAAAGGGCGCGACAACCATGAAGACCAATGCTTCATGATCGTCGCGCCCCTGAGGTCTGCGCGACCTTCGAATACTTCGCGAGTTCCGTGCGAATCGAACTTACTGCCCCTTCAACTCCTCGAAGATCACGCCGAAGTTGCCGCCCGGGCCGCCGCGTCCGCCGGTCAGGTTGTACTCCTTGAACTTGTCGGGCAGCTTCAGATCCATCATCGCCTGTTCCGGAGTCTTGCCCGCCTTGAGCGAGGCACGCGCGTGCTCGAGGAACAGCCGGTTGAACTCACCGAAATCAACGAGGTCCTGGAACCTGAACGTGGTCGGCGCGTGACCGGGGATGACCGTGTCGACATTCTTGACGTTGCTCGCGACCTTCGCGATGGTCTCGCCGTAGGCCAGGCCGCTGCCGCCATTGTTCCGATCGATGAGCGGCTGCCCCTTGTTGGCAAAGGCATCGCCGGTGTGCATCACGCGCGCGTTGCGGAAGACGACCCACGTGTCACCGTTGGTATGCGCCGCACCGAAGTAATAGAGATCGATCGAGTCATTGCCGCTGAGCAGCGTCACGCGATCTTTGTAGGTGCGGTCGACAAGACCGTGTTTGTTCGCCGCGTCCTGGAATGCCGGCATCTTCTGCATGTTGGCCGCGGTGTTCTCGTGGGCGACGATCTCGACGCTCGCCGGGAAGAAGATGTTGCTGCCGTTGTGATCCCCGTGCGTGTGCGTGTTGATGATGTGAGTGATCGGTTTATCGGTGACCGACTTCACCTGCTCGAGGATCGCCTGGCCGTTGTTCGCGAGCTTGGTGTCGACCAGCACGACACCCTTTTCGGCGATGTACACCCCGGTGTTTCCACCGTTGCCGAAGATGAAATACAGGTTGTTCGCGACCTTCTCGATGCTCTTGATCCCGCCAGCGCCACCACCACCCTGCCGGCCCTGTCCGCCGGCTGCGGGCTGCTGGGCCGCTGACAGGTTCGCGGCCGCGGAGATGACTGCACCGGCAATCACAATCACGCCAAGCACGTACATACGTTTCATGACGGACCCTCTGTGAACGAAGAACGAAGAACTAAAAACTGAGAACTAAAAACGTCGGACGAATTGTATCGTGAAGAAGACCTCTCCCTGTAAGCTCATCAATTCGCGCGACTCGGCCGTCATCGGCCGGTGCCCACGAGACCAAAGTTCTTCTTCAGGCCCTGCCAGTGCGTGTAGTAGTCCCGCTCGAGGAGATCGGTCTCGAGCGCGAATCGCGTGGGTCGAATCGGCAACTGCGTCTCGAACAGGAACACCAGCGTGTCGTCGAGATATTGCGGCTTCAGCTCCGCTGTCCTGCCGCGCTCGTACGCCTCGGCATCTGGTCCGTGCCCCGACATGCAATTGTGCAGGCTCGCGCTTCCCGGACCGAAGTCGTCACCCTTGCCGATGTACTTCCCTGCGATGAGACCTAGGAACTCACTCGCCACGTTTCGATGGAACGGCGGCGGACGAAAGGTGTGCTCAGCCACGGTCCATCGCGGGGGAAAGCATCCGAACTCCATGTTCGAGGTGCCGGGGACCGAGGTCGGAGAGGCGAGCACACAGTAGATCGACGGGTCGGGATGGTCGAACGTCACCGTGTTGATGCATTGAAACTTGTAGAGGTTGTACCGAAACGGCAGGTAGTTGCCGCGCCAGGCGACGATGTCGAGCGGCGAGTGATCGATCTCGGCTTCCCATATTCCGCCGCCGTACTTGGCGATCAGTCGGAAGTCCCCTTCACGATCTTCGAACGCGGCAACCGGGGCTTCGAAATCTCTGGCATTGGCAAGCCCGAAGGTGCCGATGGGGCCGAGGTCCGGCAACCGCAGATGTTGCCCGTAGTTCTCACAGATGAACCCGCGGGCTGTGCCGTCGGGAAGCTCGACTCGAAACTTGACGCCCCTCGGCATGAGCACGACGTGACCCGGCTCCGCATCGAGGTGACCAAATTCTGTGTGCAACGCGAGCGTGCCGGCCTGCGGGACGATCAGCCATTCGCCATCCGCGTTATAGAAAAACCGGTCCCGCATAGAAATATTGGCGGCATAGACGTGAATAGCCGCTCCAGACTGTGCAGCTGGATCGCCGTTGCCGCCGATCGTCACGACACCATCGATGAAGTCGGTCGGCTCGGATGGAATCGGTATCGCCTTCCAGCGGAGCTGGTTCGGCGTCGGCGGTACCTCGTTGAACGGTCCGCTTCGAATGAGCCGCGCGTCGCGCGGCCTGAACGGCTTGTGCATCGCAGAGGGACGGATGCGATACGTCCACATCGAGCGGCTGATTCCACGCGGGGCCGTGAACGCCGTGCCGTTCAGCTCTTCGATATACAAACCCAGCGGTGGCTTCTGGGGCGTGTTCTGGTCGCGCGGCAATGCCCCCGCGACGGCTTCTGATGTGAATTCGTTTCCGAAGCCGGACAGGTAAGCGCGTTCGGTCGATGCCATGGCGGATGTAGGCTATCGCCCCTTTCTGTGCAAGGTCAACACGGGCGGCGCGCCGCTTGCTACGCCTATCACGCGTAAGACGGTTTTCGGAATAACGCCGCGAAAATTCGCGCGGAAGGTAGCGGGAACCTAAGAAAAAAGTCCGTTGTCGAGAAGACTGTTCCACTAGCTTTCGACACGGTCCGGGAGACCAACGCGATGGTCCACGTTGACCGGCCGGTGGTACGGATGTTCATCCAGGAGCTGACCACAGTCCGTTGGGAAACACGGATTGTCGAGGGACGGGGACTGGAGCTGAAGGTGTTGGGGCCAGGCACGTTGCGGCGCTCGTATTCGTTTCAGGACTCGCTCTCGCTCGTCGAGTATCAAGTGCAGTTCGAGCGGCAGTTGTTGTCGAACGGTTACGGGGTGCTCCCCCACAGTGAACGGCGATCGGGGTACGACCGCCGACGGCAACCGCGCGCGGCAGAAGACAGGCGCAAGCAGTGACGACCGAAGGACCCGGGATGCTCCACCTCGTCGCCAAGAACGATTCGCCGGTGCAGCGCATTGGCGTGGCGCGTCGCCATATCGAAACGGCGATTGCCCACATCAACGACGTGGCGCAGGCACGTGTACTCGAACAAGCACGAACCACGACCGGGGTCGACGAGCTCCGGCTCATCGTGCGCGCACTCGCCGACATTCGCGAAGCGCTTCGCAGCTGCGAATGGTCGACAGCGACCGACGCGAGCGCCCCCGTCGAGGCCACGGCCGGTCACATCGACTAGCACCACCCGCACGTCGCACGTCCGACCTTTCGGGGCCTGCACGGCCTGCGTTCGGGCTACACTTCAGCCCATGCGGAAGGTCACACTCTCATCTCTGATTCTCCTGACTGGTGCCCTCGCGACGTGGACGCTCATCGGCCGCGCCGCTGACGGCGATCGCGACTGGCCGGCATACGCCGGCGACAAGGCGAGCACGAAGTATTCATCGCTCGATCAAATCAACGCGAAGACGATCGGCGGTCTTCAGATCGCGTGGCGGCGATCGGCATTGCCCGAGGAACTGCGCGCCTCGTTTCCCGACGCGCAGGCACCAGCCAACTACCAGCACACGCCGCTCGTCATCGACGGCCTCATGTACATGAGTTCCGCTGTCGGCGCCGTGGTCGCGCTCGATCCGACGACCGGCAAGACCGTCTGGTACGACAGCCTTCCGCCGCGAGCCGACGGACAGGGACTCACGCGGGCAGCCGCGACTCGCAGCATCGCGTACTGGACTGACGGCAAGGATGCGCGCATCGTGACCAACGTCGGCGCGAATCTGGTTGCGCTGAACGCGAAGACCGGCAAGCGCTACGCCGACTTCGGCGAGAACGGCCAGGTCGATCTGACGAAAGGTTTCGAGCGCCCGATCACCGGCTGGCGCTGGAGCAGCGGACCGATCGTCGTCAAGGACGTGGTCGTCGTCGCGGGCGTGCCCTCGCCTGCCACCGACATCCTCAACGAGCGCGCGCGCGCACCGAAGGACATGCCTCCCGATGACGTGCGTGGGTACGACGTGCGGACCGGGAAGCTGTTGTGGACGTTTCACGTCGTTCCGCGCAAAGGCGAGTTCGGCAACGACACGTGGCTCAACGACTCGTGGACGTATTCGGGCAACAGCGGCGCGTGGTCTCTGCTGAGCGCCGACGAAGAACTGGGTTACGTGTACTTGCCGCTCGAAGAAGCGACCGGCGATTACTACGGCGGCACGCGGCCGGGCAACAACCTCTTCGCCGAATCGATCGTCTGCCTCGACGTGCGCACCGGCAAACGCGTGTGGCACTTCCAGACGATTCATCACGGCTTGTGGGACTACGACCTTCCGGCGGCACCCGTGCTGGGAGATATCACCGTCAACGGACGCAAGATCAAGGCGGTCGCACAGGTCTCCAAGCAGGCGTTCGTGTACGTGTTCGATCGCGTCACCGGCCAGCCGGTGTGGCCGATCGAAGAGAAGCCGGTGCCGAAAGGAGACGTGCCGGGCGAGTGGTATTCGCCGACGCAGCCGATTCCGTCCAAGCCGCCGGCGTTCGATCAACAGGGCGTCTCCGACAACGACCTGATCGACTTCACGCCGGAGTTGAAGGCCGAGGCGAAGAAGATCGTCAGCGAGTACAAGACCGGTCCGCTCTACACGCCACCGGTCCTGATCGGCAGCCCCGATGGGCCGAAGGGACTGCTGCTCGTTCCCGGCACCAACGGTGGAGCCGACTGGGGCGGCGCGGCGTTCGATCCCGACACGGGCATGCTGTACGTGCCGTCGGCGCACATGCCGACGGTGATCGCCCTCGGCAAGTCACAGCATCCTGAATCGACACTGCCGTACGTGAAGCAGCAACAGCCCTGGCCATTC
>JAICEG010000312.1 GCA_025924295.1 Vicinamibacteria bacterium | reverse complement strand
GGAACGCCGGTGTCGTCCTGGGCCAGGCGCTGAACCGTTGCCCGGCCGACGAAGGTTGCCGGATCGACCGGGCCGACCGGCGCGTCACTTGATCGAAAGATGCGCATGAGCGACCATACGCGCAAACCAACCGGAGAGTCACTAATGAAGAAGGTCATCCTTTCAGTTGTGAGTGCACTCGTCGTCGTCCTGGGATTCGCAAGTGCGAGCCATGCTCAACCGCCGGGCATCACGCGCGAAATGATCGCGACGGCGCTGCCGGTGGAAGGTGCGCCGCTGGCGGTGCCCGGACCGTACAAGGCGATGTCGGAGCCCGCATTCGGCTCGCCGGGCCATGTCGTCTACCGCCCCGCTGATCTCGCTCCGTTCCCGGGAAAGGACACGCTGCCCGTCATGGTCTGGGGCAATGGCGGATGCGCGATCAACAGCACGCGCTATGGGGGCTTCCTCTCAACCATCGCTTCGCATGGCTTCGTCGTTCTGGCGACGGCCGCCGAGCCGGGCACGGCAGCGGGCACCCGCGCCACAGCCGACAACCTGCGCAAGGCGATCGCGTGGGCCGAGACGGAGAACAAGCGCGCGGGGTCGCCGCTCAACGGCAAGATCAACCTTGATCGTGTGGCGGTGATGGGCCAGTCGTGCGGCGGGTTCCTTTCAATCGAACTGGGAGCGGATCCGCGAGTGGATACGATCGGCGTGTTCAACTCGGGAGCGCAGGGGGACAACATCGCCCGGCTCGCCGCACTGCACGGTCCCGTGCTCCTGATCAACGGGCACGAGCGCGACTTCCTGATGGCGTCGTCGAAGGCAACCTACGACGCGATCGACAAACTGCCCGCCTTCTACGGTGCACGCCACGGCGCCGGTCACACCGCAACAGTCGACCATCCCGGCGGTGGGGAGTGGGCGAACGTCGCTTCGAACTGGCTCCGGTGGCAGCTCAAGGGCGACAAGACGGCAGCGAAGATGTTCGTCGGCAAGGACTGCTCGCTCTGCACGAACTCGACCTGGGACACGCAGTCCAAGCGGCTGGAGTGACTCTGGTCCTGGGTGCTTAGTCCCTGGTTCTTGGTCTGAACGGAACAGAGGACGCTGGACCACAGGACGGACGAAGCCCCAAGCACGAAGGACCAGGGACTAAAGAAGCGCCTTCTGAAATACGCGCCCGCCGGTGTCGGTCAGCCGGAAGTTGCGTCCCTGATACTTGTAGGTCAGCCGCGTGTGATCGATCCCGAGGCATCGCAGGACCGTCGCGTTCAAATCGTGAATATGCACCGGGTCGGCGGTGATGTTGTAGCCGTAGTCGTCGGTTTCACCCAGCGTGATACCCGGCTTCACGCCGCCGCCGGCCATCCAGATCGTGAACGCGCGTGGATGGTGATCGCGCCCGTAGTCGTCTGCGGTCAGCTTGCCCTGTGAGTACACCGTTCGCCCGAATTCGCCGGCCCAGATGACCAGCGTGTCGTCGAGCAGACCTCGTTCCTTTAGATCCTGAATCAGGCCGGCGCTCGGCTGATCGACCTGCTGGCACGTTGTCCTGATCGCCTTCGGCAGTCCGGAGTGATGATCCCAGGCGCGGTGATAGAGCTGGATGAAACGGACGCCTCGTTCGGCCAGGCGCCGCGCCAGCAGGCAATTCGCCGCGTACGTCCCCGGCTTCCTGGAGTCGGGACCATAGAGCTCGAAGGTGTGCTCGGGTTCCTTCGAGAGATCGGTGAGCTCGGGCACCGAGCTCTGCATCCGGAACGCCATCTCGTACTGCGCGATCCGCGTGGCGATCTCGGGATTCTGCGTGACGTCGTATTCGAGCTGGTTCAGCTTCCCCAAATCCTCGATGAACCGCGCGCGCTGCGAGGTCTCGAACCCGGACGGGTTCGAGACGTAGAGCACCGGGTCGCCCACCGAACGCAGCTTGACGCCCTGATACTTGCTCGGAAGAAAGCCTGTGCCCCATTGCCGCTCCGCCAACGACTGACCGTTCCCCGTGATCATCACGACGAAGGCGGGGAGATCCTGGTTGAGCGTGCCGAGCCCGTACGAGACCCAGGCGCCGAGGCTTGGCCGCCCCGCGAGCTGAAACCCGGTCTGCGCGAACGTCACCGCCGGATCGTGGTTGATCTGCTCGGTGTGGATCGACCTGATGAAACAGAGATCGTCGGCAATCTTCGCGGTATGCGGGAGCAGCTCGCTCAGCCACGCGCCCGATTGTCCGTACTGCGCAAACTTGAAGATCGACTGCGCGACTGGGAGGCTCGTTTGTGCTGCGGTCATCGCCGTCAGGCGCTGGCCGTTGCGGATCGACTCGGGGAGATCGGTGCCCTGCACCTTCGCGAGCTGCGGCTTGTAGTCGAACAGATCGAGCTGCGACGGCGCGCCACTCTGGAACAGGTAGATCACCCGCTTGGCCTTCGGCGCGAACTGCGGAAACCCGGGCAGGGCGCCTTCAATTCCCGCCGCCGTGCCCTGAGCGAACAGGTCGCGCTGCAGCAGTTCCGCCAGCGCCGCCATGCCGATGCCGAGACCGGCCTGCCCGAGAAAGCGCCGCCGATCCATAGCTACTCCTTCATCACCACTTCGTTCAGGTTGAGGATGAGGCTGGTCACACTGGTGTACGCAGCGAGCTCGCTGACGTCCAGCTTCGTGTCGCGTGGATACTCGCCGTGGCTCACGTACTTCACCGCGGCATCAGGTTTCGACTTGAACAGCTCGAGATTGTCGACGAATGCATCCTCGAGCACCGCCGCCTCTGCCCGCTGTGGCGTGCGCGCGGTTGCCATGCGGAACGCGTAGGCGATGCGCTCGGTGGGCGACGTCCCGCCTTCCTTCATCACGCGTTCGGCGAACACCCGTGCCGCTTCAACGAACGTCACGTCGTTCATCAGATCGAGTGCCTGCAGCGGTGTGTTCGTCAGCACCGGTCTGACCATGTGGCTCTCCCGCGCCGAGGCATCGAAGTTTGCCATCGATGGCGG
The DNA here is from genome assembly GCA_025924295.1 of Vicinamibacteria bacterium. Taxonomy (GTDB): domain Bacteria; phylum Acidobacteriota; class Vicinamibacteria; order Vicinamibacterales; family UBA2999; genus Gp6-AA40. The sequence continues at coordinate 3,341 of JAICEG010000312.1, read as the reverse complement.
AGGAATGGTTCGCCTCCAGAAGGTATACAGGCTCCGTCGATACAGGTCGTCTCCGTGATCCTGCACGTAAGCGCCACCGCCGCCGATTTCGTTCCAGAGTCCCTCTGGCTGATACGGCCTCACTGATCGCCCACCAACCTTGTTCACCAACAGCCCGGCCACGGCGAGTGCCTGGTCGCGGACGACGTCCGCCGAGAGCCGCGCGCTCGGGCCGCGCGCCAGCAGGCGGTTATCAGGATCCTTGGCGCGCTGTTCAGGACTGGCGTGCGACGACTGGCGGTAGGTGGCACTCATGACGATCGTCTTCTGGAGCGCTTTCACCTCCCAGCCAGTTCGTACGAACTCCGTTGCCAGCCAGTCCAGCAGATCCGCATGTGACGGCACCTCGCCTTGCGATCCGAAGTCCTCGGCCGTCTTCACGATCCCGGTGCTGAAGTACATCTGCCAGAAGCGGTTCACCGTGACGCGCGCCATCAATGGATTCGCCGGGTCCACCAGCCACCGCGCCAACCCCAGCCGGTTCGGTGGAAACGCAGTCGGCGACGGCGTGAGCGCAGCCGGCAGCATCGGGGTGACGACGTCTCCTGGCCTGTCGTACATCCCGCGGATCAGCAGACGGGTCTCGCGCGGCGTCGGCATCTCCTCCATCACCATCACCGTGGGAAGGCTGCGATAGAAGTCGTCCCGCTTCGTCTGCGCATCGGTCAGACGGTTCCGCGCGTCCGCGAGGTCGGCTGGGAGCGCGTGCTCGAGGAAGTAGTCGCGAATCTTGTTCGACTGGGCGGCGCTGCGCTTCTCTTCAGGAATCGCCGCGATGTCCGTGACCGTCGTGAGATCAGCCAGCATCCCGGCTTCGGCCGGCGTCAACGCCCGGTTGTAGATCCGCACATCGTCGAGGCTGCCGCGGAAGCGGTTGTCCGGGCCGCCGCCGGCGCCGATGCGGAGCGGTTCACGCTTCACCGCGCCCTGGCTGTTGACGTCGTCGAGCATGATCTCGAGTGCCTGATCCTCACCATCGACGTAGATCTTCACGCCGCTCGCCCACCGCGATCCGGTGTAGGTCAGCGCCACGTGGTGCCACTCGTTCAGCGAGATCGTCTTCTGAGTCCGCAGCCGGATGCCTTCATCGACCCACTTGGTGACGTAGTCGTATTCGATCCTGCCGTCTCTCAGATTCAAGCCGTGCCCGTTGGGCTCGACGATGTCCTCGTCCCGCGTCACGATCGCGCCGTCCGGCGCCGTGGGATAGATCCACGCCGCCATCGTGTAGCCATCGTCATAGGTCACGGTCGGGTCGTTGGCGCCGATCGCGCCGCGGCCTGCGCCGTAGCTATCGAAGCCGGCGATGTCGCCGCCGAACTGAATGAAGTTCTTGCCGTCGAAGCTCGCGGCCTGCCCGATGCGGCCCGTCGCCAGGGTCGGGACCGGAGCGTTCCCGTCGCCGCGCAGCGTGGCAGACGGTCGTGCGTTCCTGGCCTCCTGAAGCACCGCGACCTGGGGCGAGAGGTCGCTGTCGAATGGGTAATGAGCGACCAGTCCGCGCGTCGGCACCCATGCCACCGGCGTCGACGCATCGAGCGAGCGCTCCCACTCTCGCTGCGCGCGCGCCACCTCCGGTTGACGCTTGGCGTAAGCCGAGGTTGCCGCCGACAACTCCTCGTCGAGCCGTTTCAACTGCACGGCCTGCGCCGGAAGCGGTGCGGCAATGTAGGGCGGCGAGTTGCCAACGCGCCGGAACTTGCCGTGCTCGGGCACGTTGTTGAAGTACGCGAAGAGCTGATAGAACTCCTTCTGTGTGATCGGATCGAACTTGTGGTTGTGGCAGCGCGCGCACGCGACCGTCAGTCCCATGAACACCGTGGACGTCGTATCCACGCGATCGACGACGTATTCGACGGCGTACTCTTCGGGCACGATGCCGCCTTCTGAATTGCCGCGGTGATTGCGGTTGAACCCGGTGGCGATCTGCTGGTCGAGCGTCGCGTTGGGCAGCAGGTCGCCGGCCAGTTGCTCGATCGTGAACTGGTCGTAGGGCATGTTGCGATTGAAGGCGTCGATCACCCAATCGCGCCATCGCCACATGAATCGCTCGCCGTCGGTCTGATAGCCGTTGCTGTCGGCGTAACGCGCAGCGTCCAACCACGGGAACGCCATGCGCTCGCCATACTGTGGCGAGCGCAGCAACCTATCCACGACCTTCTCGTATGCGTTCGTGGAGATGTCCTTCAGAAACGCGTCGAGTTCCGCTGGCGTGGGCGGCAGTCCGATCACGTCGAGTGATACCCGTCGAAGGAGCGTAGCCTTGTCCGCTTCGGCGGAAGGCTTCAACCCTTCACGATCGAGCCGCTGCAGCACGAACGCATCGATTGGGTTCCGGACCCACTTCGGATCCTTCAAGTCCTTCGGCAGGTCAGGCCGCTTGGGAGGAATGAACGACCAGTGCCTCTGCCAGGTGGCGCCCTGTTCGATCCATTTCGTCAGCAGCGCAATCTCTCTGTCAGTGAGTGGGACGCCCGCCGCCGCGCCGTTCTGACTCCGCGGCATGCGCACGGCAGGATTGGTCGCGGAAATTCGCGCGATCATCTGGCTGGCCGCCGGCTCGCCCGGGACGATCGCGAAGCGACCGTTCTTCAACGCATGCTTGGCGCCCTCTTCCGAATCGAACCGCAACGTCGCCATCTGCGTTCCGGGCCCGTGGCACTGGAAGCACTTGTCCGAGAGGATTGGCCGGATGTCTCGATTGAACTCAATCGTGGCCGGGAGTGGCTGACTCGCGGCTGGCGTTGCCTGCGGCGCCGACTGCACCGCCTGCGTCAGGATCGCCCCAATCAAGAGGCTGGACGCACTCAGCCACGCTGCCGTCCGCGTGACCCGCATCGTGCCGGAGAGTCTGCTCATACAATCCCCTGGCCTTGTGATTCCGCGTGCGCCTATCCTACGTCCATCCCGCGCCAATCGCTACGCCGGATCGCACTCGGTAGAATTCCTCGGGAGCGCAGGAAAAACGCATGAGTACTCTTCGCAAAAGACGCGTGTTCGTTGGCTCCTCGACCGAGGGTCTCCCGAGAGCACGAGCCATCTGTGGTGCTCTTACCGACGAACGAACCGAACCGGTCCTGTGGACGCAGGAGTTCCCGCCCGGCTACGTCACCATCGAGGGGCTCGAGAGAGTACTGTCCGATTGCAGTGGTGCTGTATTCGTAGCCACACCCGACGATGAGACGACCATTCATGGCAGGGTGGTCAAGATGCCGCGTGCCAACGTCATGCTGGAGTTCGGTCTTCTTGCCGGAAGGCTTGGCCGTCACAACATCGCAATCTGTCGCTACGCGGAAACTGAG